>NZ_QRVW01000021.1:0-48733 GCF_003458855.1 Mitsuokella sp. AF21-1AC | reverse complement strand
AACTGGGGGTTTTGTCATGCCTAATCGGCGCACAATAAAAATACACCGCCAGAAAACTGACGGTGTATGGATGTTGCGTATGGTTTCAGCCGGGACCTTCGATCCAGGCTTCGGCATCGAGGATGACGTCGGGGTCAGCCTCTGCGACTTTGTAAGCCGAGGCGGGTGTGCCGCGCTGCTTGAGGTGTTCGATGATGATGGCACCATCCTTGCCTTTCTGCTGTGCGCCGGACTTGGCTGTCTGTTGTGGCGCTGTGGTCTTGCCCGTTTTCTTGCTCAGCGGAGAGAAACGGACGGCAGACAGCTGCACAGTGCCGTCCTGGCTGCGGACGAGCCCGTCTGCTTCCTGAAGGCCGTCGCTGTTGATGACGGTGCCGACGAGTTCACGGACACGCCGCTGCGTCGTGATGACGATGGCATTCTCCGCCTGCAGCGCACTGCGGTTCAGGGTATTTTCCTTGGCGAGTTCTCCGTTGACGCTGATGCCGATCTTGCCGGCGACGTCAGCGGACAGGTGGATGTTTTGCGCATCCGCCAGCGTACTGCCGCCCTCAGGGATTGCCCGCAGGGCGATGAGGCCGCCTTCATCCGAGATTTCCTGGCTGGTCAGCGAGACGTTGCCGATATCAGCGGCCAGGTCTGCCTGGTCCACGCCCGGCACGGATACGAGCAGCCGGCGGTCGTAGAGACGCGGGCGCACCGAGGTCAGGGTTCCTGCATCAACACCGGCTTTTTCCACGGACTCAGGCTCGGCGTGAGAGCCATGAACCTTCGTCAGCGGCATGGCGTCGGCTGAAGTCATCGGGCTGGCTGCCAGCAGGGCGAGTCCTACGGCAGCAGCCAGTCGCAGGCTGCGGAAATCAGATATGAACTTGCCCATTGCTTTCACCTTCTTTACTGGAGGTTTGCCTGGAGCAAACTCCTCGGGAGAGGCCCGGAACTGCCTCGCCGTTTATGATCGTGTAGAATGAGATTCGGGGCTGCGGATCAGAAGTAGACGCCGCCGCGGATCCAGAAGTGGCCGCCCGTATGGCTCGTATCGCTCGTGGGTTCTTCCGAGCCGAGCTTCCACGCATAGTCGAGGCGCAGGAACCAGTCTTCCCAGCGGGACCAGATGAGGCCGAGGCCAATGCCCTGGAGGTTGCGATGGTTCTTCGGGTTACCAATGGCATCATTGTCTTTGTTCATCCAGACACCGCCATGCTCGAGATAGGTCGCGAGATGGAGCTGCTGATCCTGTGCGCCGAGCGGCAGGAGCCAGCGCAGTTCGGCACGCGTCAGATAGCCCATGTCGCCCGAAGCTTCACTCGTCGGATAAGCGCGGACGCCATAGGGGCCGCCGAGGGAGAAATGCTCCGAGGAGTCGAGATTGTTGAACGCGTACTGTCCGCGGGCGGAAAGCAGCAGATAGAGACGATTGTTGAAGTTCTGGCGGCGCAGGATGTTGGCACGGATCTTCTGGTAAGTGCCGAGCGTGGTCGGTGATGCATCAAAAGCGCTGAATTCTGCATCATTGCCAATATGGCCCCATTTGTATTCGACGCGCCAATCCGTGGCGCCCTTGCGGTCCTGTTCGTCGCCGTAGAGCGAGAATACGGCGGCATTGCCCGTCTTGTCCGCATACGTCATGTTCAAAGCACGATATTCATCCTGGATATCGCTGTGCTCGTAGCGCAGGCCCGTGTAAAGGTTGTGGCGCTGGCTGCGCTGGATGGCGTAGTCGAGGCCGAGCGAAGCGATGCGGGAATGACCAACGGCGTCGAGGCCTTCGAATTCATCGCCGAGCTGGTACGTCAGCACGTTGTAGCCGGCCGTGAGGCGCATGCCGTCGCGGATGACCGGGATCGTGTAGTTCGCGCCCCAGTTGAAGAGCTCGTTGCCCGTCGTCGTGATGCCGACGGCCAGATGGTCGCCTTCACGTGCGAGGTTCAGGAAGTCGTAATCGAGACCGTATTCGTTGTAGCCGGTCGAGCGGTTGCCGTAGTTGTCGATGGAGAACAGGCCCTGCTTGCCGTTGTGCGGGTTGAGGTCGAGCGTCACATGGACGGTACCGGGGTTCTCGCCCGTCGTCAGCGTCGCCTTGGCGTCAGCACCCGCGAGGTCGGAGAGCAGCCAAACGGCACGCTCGAGGTTTTCCTTCGTCAGGTAGTCGCCTTTCTTGAGGAACTGGATTTCACGCTGGACGGCGCTGTCGTGGATCTTCGTGTTGTTCCGGACGGTAATTCCGTCGAAACGGCCAACCACCACGGAGTACTCCACGACACCACCGGTGATTTTCTGAACAGGCAGATAGGCGTGCGCGGCGATATATCCCTTATCGCGGAAATATTTCGTCAGTGTATCGGCACCATCCTGCAGGTCCTTGAAGGTCAGGAGTTTGCCTTTCTTGTCGGCCAGCAAGGCTTTGAGGGTGTCTTCGCTGTAGATGTCCTGGCCCGTGATCTTGAAATCGTTGACTTGTACTTTGAGGCTTTCCGGCAGATTGAGGCTCGGACGCTGTTCCTGCTCAACGTTGATATCCGCCGACCCCAGCGATACATCGCCCGGCTTGCCGAAGTCATGTTTATTCTGCTGTTCTCCCATCAGAGTACCAGCGTCCGGCGTAGTGGCAGCTTCAACACTTGCAAAATTGGAACCAGCCAAGCCGATAGCCATGGCTGCGGCAATCAATCCCCACTTCTTTCCCATTTTCTTCATAAGACCACTCCTATCGTTCTACTATTCTACACGTATAGCATAACAAGCCCATTAGATTCTGTCCCTGTCGTTTATGACAGGTCAGATGTTTTTCTAATGTAGGATGCCGTTTTCTTAAAAAACGACGCAATAGAAAAAAATTATTTATAGCATAACTTTTTTTGTTCTTTATTCTGCATGCTTACAGAGAAATCCTGCCTCTTTTGCAAAAACAATTGTTTCTACTAAAAATCTCCCGGTTTTCGCCGGGAGATGGCATGAACCGTAATGCTGTTTAGCGAATTACTTACGGCTGGATATTCGTAATGATGCGGCCGAGGCGCGTGCCCGAGAAGAAGTTCCAAGTCCACTTGAGTGCAACCGTGAAGTTGGCATGTGCACCAGCCAGGCGGAGAAGATGGACAAACATCCATGCGCACCAGGCGATGAAGCCCGTCATCTGCGGGTTGATCTTCGTCTTATCGACGACGGCTTCGCCGCGGCCAATCGTGGCCATGGCACCAAGATCCTTGTAGTGGAAGTCTTCGAGGTTCTTGTCGCCGCGAATCAGGCGCATGATATTGTTGAAGGCAATCTGTGCTTCCTGCATGGCAACCGGCGCAACCGTCGGCAGCGGGCGTTCCGTGCCGTGCTGGAAGTGTGCGCAGTCGCCGATGGCAAAGACGTTCTCGCTGCCTTCGACCTGCAGCTTCTCGTTGACGATGATGCGGCCACCGCGGTCAACTTCGCCGCCGCAATCAGCGATGAACGGCACGGCCTTGACACCGGCTGCCCAGATGACGGTGTTCGTCGGAATCGCAGAGCCATCCTTGAGCTTAAGATCCTTGCCATCGTAATCCACGACCTGCGTGCTCAGCATGACATCGACGCCTTTATGGCGCAGGACCTTGACGGCATGCTCGCGGAGGTTCGGCGCGACCATCGGCAGGACGTTCGGCGTAGCCTCGATGAGCTTGACGCTGACTTCGCTGAAGTCGAGATGATGGAATTCTTTTTTCTGGATCTCGATGAGCTCGGAGAGAGCACCGGATTCCTCGATGCCCGTCGGGCCGCCGCCAACGACAACGAACGTCAGCATGCGGCGGCGTTCTTCCGGATCCTTGCTCTTGTTGGCACGCTCGAACATGTGCAGCACGTGGTTGCGGATGTGCAGGGCTTCCTGCAGCGTCTTCATGCCGTAGGAATTTTCCTCAACGCTCTTCATGCCGAAGAAGTTCGTCGTGGCGCCGGCCGAGAGGATAAGGTAATCGTACGGAATCTCGCCATGGTTCGTCTTGACGACCTTGCGGGCCTGATCAACGCCCTGTGCTTTCGCCATAAAGAATTCAACGTTGTTGTTCTTGCGGAAGAACGTGCGGATCGGATAAGCGATTTCGTCCGTGGAGAGGACAGCCGTCGATACCTGATAGAGCAGCGGCTGGAACAGCTGGAAGTTGTGGCGGTCGATGATTGTGACATTTACATCCTGCTTGGCAAAGAGCTTTGCCGCTTTGACGCCGCCAAAGCCTGCACCGACGATTACGATTCTTGGTTTCTGATCTGCCATGATGATTTCCTCCCTAAGATACCGGAACGAGAATGGTGCAGAGTTTGTGAAAGTGAAAACATGAACTTTTATGTCCAAAAAAAAGGGATGATTCCGTAATTCTCTTTCACGCATTCCCGCTACATACACATACACATAGTCATAGAACGTGCTTTTTTTAACTTACTCGGCTAGACGATGGTCTTAACTTGCCTACGGCTATTATCATATCACTTTTCTGATGGTTTTCAAGCCTTTTCTATCATTTTTGCGAAATTTATTATTGTGTACGGGGTTTTTGATACGTTTTTCACTAGTTCCCTCTATGTTCGTCTTTTGTATGCAGTGCGCGTATATAAGGTATACAGGGTTAGGGTTCGATTTTCATGCCAAGGACCTCTTCCGCCCCTTCGGGGCACCTTCTCCGGGGATGCCACCGGCATCCCGCGCTTCGCGCCCGTGCACGGGGCTGCGCCGCATGCAAAAACTCACAGTCAGGCATTGTTCTTTCCCGCCAGCTCAAGGACCTCTTCCGCCCCTTCGGGGCACCTTCCCCGTGCGCGGGGAAGGCTGCGCGCTTTGCAAGGTTTGCAGGTTCTGCCGAAGGGCTCAAGCCCAAAGCCTTCCCCATTGGGGAAGGGGGACCGCGATAGCGGTGGATGAGGTCCTTGAGCTCAATAACGTTTGCGTTTGACGGAGGAGGCGTAGCCGAGCTGTTCGCGGTATTTCATGACGGTGCGGCGCGAGAGGTCGAGGCCCTGGTTCTTGAGCAGGGTGCAGAGTTTCTGGTCGGACAGGGGCTTTTTTGAGTCTTCTTCCTTGATGAGTTTCTCGATGGCGGCCTTGGCCTGGCTGGCGGCGAATTCTTCGCTGCCGGCACCGGGCAGGCGTGCGGTAAAGAAGCTGCGCAGGGCGGCGATGCCGCCGGGCATCTCGACGTATTTGTTGGCCACGGCGCGGCTGACAGTGGATTCGTGGACGCCGATGGCGTCGGCGACTTCCTTCATCGTCATGGGATGCAGGTATGCCCTCCCCTTTTCAAGATAATCGTGCTGACGGCGCACGATTTCCTCGACGACATGGCAGATCGTCTGGCGGCGCTGCTCGATGCTGTTGATGAGCCAAGCTGCTGCATTGAGGCGTTTCGTGATGTACTTACGCGTCGAGGCATCGAAGTTGTCGGCCTGACGGTAGAGTGCCGAAATCTGCAGATGCGGCACGTACTGATCCTCGATCTCGACCTTGTAGCTGCCATCTTCGGCGCGGTGCACGACGACATCGGGCGTGATGGTGACGGGCGAGCCTTCGCCGTACGCGCTGCCCGGCTTCGGGTCGAGGCGGCGCACGATGTCGATGCCGACCTGCACATCGGCCGGACGGCAGTGCTCAGCTGCTGCGATTTCCTTGATGCGGGCCTCGGCCACCTCGTCAAGATGGCGATCGATGATGGCCGCGACGAGCCCTTCATAGATGCCCTGCCGCTTGGCCTGCAGGCGCAAGCATTCCGCCAGGTCACGGGCCGCGACACCAGCGGGATCAAATTCCTGGACGCGCGCGAGGACCTTTTCCACCAAGGCAACATCCGACTGCGTGGCCCGCGCGATTTCCGCCACGGGTACGGTCAGATAGCCCTGGCTGCTGATGGAGCCGACAATGAACGTCGCGATTGCGCGTTCCGCCTCGTCTTTGAAGGTGAAGTTGACCTGTTCGAGCAGTTCATCCTCAAGCGTCGTGTACTGTGGCGCAGCGGCCTCAAAATTCTTTTCTTTATCGTCGACGAAATACCCGGGCTGCTTGCCGTCGCCGCCGAGATAATCGGAGAGCGCGGCAATGCTCGTATCCTGCGGGGCGTCGGGAGCGGCCTGCATCGCCTCGTCGTGGTAATCCATCTCGAGTACGGGATTTTCCAAATATTCTTTTTCAATGGCAGCACGCAATTCCTGTGCCGAAAATTGCAGGATCTGGATGGCCTGCTGCAGCTGCACCGTCATGGACAGGCGCTGGGACAGGTTCATTTGCAAGGACGTTTCGATGGTAAGCCCCTCCTTTCTCACGCTGCGGGATGCACCGTGAATTTCTCAATTCCGAATACGTCAAAGGACGGCTCACAATATCCTTTCTGATATTGTGGCCGTCCTTTGATTATACCGCATATCGGTGTGTTTTTACACCATTATTTTGTCCGATTTATTTCTGGGACATGGCTGCCGCAATGGCTGCACCGAGTCCGGAGCCGCCGTTTTCGAGGACTGTGTCGACGACGGCAGCGTCTTCACCGAGCAGCTCAGAGAGGGCGCGCATGATGTTTTCCTTGGCCAGCGGCATCTTCTCATAGACGGAGCCGTCGATGGCGATGTGCTGCTTCTCAATCTTCTTGTCGCCGGCAAGCTGCCAGATGATGCCGACGTACGTAGCCGTCACGAGGCGTGCCGAACGGACGACGATGGCGCTGGCAAGCTGCTGCACGAGCTCGCAGTCTGCCGTCTCGAGTTCATGGCCCGTCTTGGCTTTGACGATAGCCTTGACCTCTCCGCGCTCCGGCGTCTCATCGAGGATGGTGTTGCTCATGTCGATGCTCGTGAAGCCGTATTTCTTCCCCTGCTCGCCGAGGAGCTCAGCAATGGCCATGCCAAAAAGCTCGCCCATGTAGCGGCCCGAAACCATCTTCTCGAGGCGCTGCTCGCCCGGTTTCTCGGACTGCGCGTCAAATTCCGCGTCGAAACGGTTCGGTGCGAGCTTCATGAAGCCGCCGGATTCGAGGTTCAGGATCATCGGGCGTTCTGCCTGGTCAGCAAACGGCTCGAAGTAGCAGGTGTTGTGGCCCGTCGCATAAATGGAGCCGATGTAGGTGTCGGCCTGCTTATAGGCCGCTGCGAGCAGGACAGCAACGGTGTCGTTGATAACGGCCGTCGGCTCGACGTTGTCGATGCCCTGACGGTGCAGTGCTTCCTTGAGGAGGTCGTTTACGACCTTGCCCTCAACGCCCTTCGTCGCGAATTCCTTCGTCCAGATGATGAGCTTGGCGTTGTAGAGGTTCGTCTGCTCCGACGGGAAGGAGAAGGTGTGCCCGAGCAGGTATTTCGTCGTATGGTCGCCTTCGATGGCCTCGTCAACGAGCTCGGCGATGAAGTCAAACTGCTGCTCTGCCGTCGAGCCCTCGCCGACGAAGTCGTAGACGCCTTCGACGCGCAGCGGCTTGGCAACTTTCTTGAGCACCTCGAATTTGCCGTGGCCGTCGAGGCGGATGCGCAGCACGCGCACGTTCGTGCCGCCGAAATCGAGTGCCAAGTACTCGCCCGTTTCCTCACCCGTGGGCAGGCCGACGTACGATTTGAGCATGCGCAGGGAGGATTCTGCCGGGTCCTGCAGGCCCTTGCGCAGGTCGTAGCGGAAATCGGCTGCAACCTCGTGCAGGCGGCCGCCGTCGACGGTGAATTCGTTGATGATGCTGTCAAACTGATCCTTGTTGAATGCCATGTCAAACTTCCCCTTTTCCAATTGTTTACCCGGTACCCAAAAGATACCCCGATGAACGTTGATCTGGATGTATCAGAATCCCCCTGCGGGGAATATCTTACTCATTTTCGGCAATCTCCTCGAGGTACGCCCAGCGCTCCATGAGGTGGTCGAGCTCTGCAGCCAGGCGTGTCTCCTCGCGGCCGAGCTCAGAAAGTCGCGTGTAGTCGGAGGCGTTCTGCTGCATCTCGAGGCGCACGACCTTGAGCTCGCCTTCCTTGCTGGCAATAACGCCCTCGATTTCTGCATACTCCTTCTGCTCGCTAAAGCTCAGCTTCTTCTTCGCGGCGCGTTCCGGGCGGTCCCGGCGCGCGGCCCTCTCCGCCTCCTCTTTATCACCCGAAGGCTTGGCCGCCTTGGGCGCGGCTTCGGCGCGTGCCGCCTCTTCCTCGGCTTCCCTGGTCTTGTAGTAGCTGTAGCCCCCGGCATACATGCGCAGGCTGCCATCCGGCTGGTAAACGAAGACTTTGTCAGCCAGGCGGTCGACGAAGAAACGGTCGTGCGAGACGAAGAGGATGGCGCCGCTGAAATCGTCGATGAACGATTCGAGCACGGACATCGTCTCGAGGTCGAGATCGTTCGTCGGCTCATCGAGCAGCAGCACGTTTGGCTCCTCCATGAGAATGCGCAGGAGGTAGAGGCGGCGCTTCTCACCGCCTGACAGGCGGGCGATTGGCGTCCACTGCAGGCTGCCCGGGAACAGGAAGCGTTCCATGAGCTCGCTCGCGGAGATGCGCGACCCATCGGCCAGCGTGATGGCGCGCGCGGCCTCCTGGATGTACTCGATGGCCCGCAGGCGCTCATCCATCTTGACGGCACGCTGCGTGAAGTAGCCGATTTTGACAGTCTGGCCAATGGTGACCGTGCCGCTCGTCGGCTGGCGGCGTCCGGCGAAGAGGTCCAGGAGCGTCGTCTTGCCCGTGCCGTTGCGGCCGAGGATGGCCACACGGTCATGGCGCAGCACCGTGTAGGAAAAATCTCTGACGATGGTGCGCCCGCCCGCCTCGTACGTCACGTGGTCGAGCTCGATGACGGTACGGCCGAGGCGGCTGCCCGCGAGACCGATTTCCACCGTGCTGCGGTCAAGGTCGACCTTCCTGTTCTTGACTTCCTCGTAGCGCTCGATGCGGGCTTTCTGCTTCGTCGAGCGGGCCTGAGCGCCGCGGCGCAGCCACTTGAGCTCGTTGCGCAGGAAGTTCTGACGCTTCTGCTCGCTGGCCGTCTCGCGCTCGATGCGCGCTTCCTTCTGTTCGAGGAACGAGGTGTAATTGCCCGTATACGTATAGGCAGTGCCCTTGTCGAGCTCGAGGATCTTCGTGGCCGTATTGTCGAGAAAATAGCGGTCGTGCGTGACCATGAGCAGGGCGCCTTTCTGCGCCTTGAGGTATTCCTCGAGCCAGGCGATTGTCTCGCTGTCGAGATGGTTGGTCGGCTCGTCGAGCAGCAGCAGATCGCAGGGCTGGATGAGCGCCGTCGCGAGAGCCAGGCGTTTCTGCTGGCCGCCTGAGAGCGTCCCCACCTTCGCCGTGTAATCGCCGATGCCGAGCTTCGTCAGGACGGTCTTGGCCGTGCTCTCAACCTGCCAGCCGTCAAGCGCGTCGATCTTTTCGGCATACTGCATGATGCGGCGCTGCACATCCTCGTCATCGGGCGCCTTGGCTGCGGCCGAGAGAGCCAGCTCATAGCCGCGCAGGGCATCCATCAGCGGCGTCATGCCGCGAAAGACCTCCATGAGCACGGTGTTCTCGGGCTCAAAGACCTTGTCCTGCGCGAGGTACTCGATGCGCAGGCCGCGCATGGTGACCATCGTGCCGTCGTCGACGGGCACGAGGCCTGCAATGGCCTTGAGAAAGGTTGATTTGCCCGTGCCGTTGATGCCGACGATGCCGACCTTGTCGCCCTCATCCATGCTGAGGTTGACGCCGGAAAACAGGCATTTCTCCCCGTAGCTCTTGGTGAAATTTTCAAGGGTTATAATCATGCTTCTCTTCCTATTCGTATCCGACGTTGTATTTATTATAACGTCTTTTTATCAAGAATCATAGTACAGGAGATGAAACGATATACAATCGTTCGAATCCTTACGAACAACAAACAAGCCGCCGCACGAAAAAGGTGCAGCGGCCCGCCTGACGGCAGCAGAGCGCCCGTACGCCCCGGCTGCCGTCAGCAATATCAGAAGGTCAGACGATCTCGTCATGTTCTTCCTTGAGGTCCTGGCCGAGATGGATGAGCACGCGCGTGATGCGCACGCCGTCAATTTCCTCGACGTAGAAGGTGTTGCCGCCGCTTGCGGCCATCTGGCCGACGCGCGGAGCCGTGCCGATCTGATCGTAGAGCCAGCCACCCACGGAGTCGACGTCTTCATCTTCAATGCAGACCTCCAGAATATCGTCGAGTTCCTCGAGAAGCATCTTGGCGTCGACGGAGAAAACGCGGCGGCCACGGCGCTCAGCCGTCGGACGCTCTTCATCGAACTCGTCCTGGATGTCGCCGACGATTTCCTCGACGATATCCTCGATGGTCACCATGCCCGAAGTGCCGCCGTACTCATCGACGACAATGGCCATCTGCGAGCGCTGCTTCTGCATGGTCTTGAGCAGCACGCTGACATCCATGCTTTCCGGCACGACGAGAGCCTTGCGGGCCAGGCGGCGCAGATTGGGCTTGCGGCCTTCCGCCATGACCTTCATGAGGTCCTTGACGTGCAGGAAGCCGACGATGTGGTCCTTGTCCTCGTGACAGATTGGGTAACGCGTGAGCTGTTCCTCAAGGATGGTCTTGAGATTTTCCTCCATGGTATCTTCGAGGTAAACGCAGACCATGTCCGTGCGCGGCGTCATGATTTCGCGCACATTGAGATCCGTGAAATCAAAGACATTGTCGACAAAGTCAACTTCGGTATCATCGATGAGGCCCTTGCGATGACTTTCCTCCATGAGCAGGCGGATTTCCTCCTCGGTGTGTGCCTCCTCACCTTCCGAGGCCACCTCAAAGCCCAGCTGGCGTGCCACCCAGTTGGCCACATGGTTGAGCAGCCAGACGAAGGGATACATGACGCGATGGAAAATGAGCATCGGCAGCGCCACCGTCAGCATGATTTTCTCGACATTCTGGATGGCCATGGTCTTTGGCGTGAGCTCACCGAGGATGATGTGCATAGCCGTGATGATGGAAAATGCCACTGCCAGTGAGACCGTGTGACCAATGGTGTCGTCAAGGCCGAAGAAGCGCGTGACAGGCAGGATCAGCGTCGCGACGGCCGGTTCGCCGACCCAGCCCAAGCCCAGCGAAGCCAGCGTGATGCCGAGCTGCGTCACGGAAAGCGAGGCGTCGAGATGATCCGTGAGGCGCTTGGCGTATTTGGCCTGGCGGCTGCCTTCCTGGATGAGCGTCTCAAGGCGCGAGGGCCGGATCTTGACGCAGGAAAACTCCGCGGCCACGAAAAAGCCATTCATGAAAATCAAGAAGAGCACGAGTAAAAGCTGAAATAATATGGGGACAATGTCCACGATTCAAGAACCTCCTATAAATCAATGCGAATGCTGCGGTCTGGGCTTGGACTTTGGCTGCTTCTTCACAGCCTTTGCTGCCTTGCCGGCCGGGGATTTCTGGCGCGGCAGCCGCTCGAAATGGATGCCCAGCTTACGTTCGAGCTGTTCGAGCTTGTAAGCCTCTTTCAGGTCAATCAGGGTGATGACGGCGCCCGTCGCGCCGGCTCTGGCCGTGCGGCCCGCGCGGTGCTGGTAGACCTGCGCGCTTTCCGGCAGATCGAGGTTGATGACGTAGTCGATCTGCGGAATGTCGAGGCCGCGCGCCGCGAGATCGGTCGAGAGCAGAAGCTGTGCCGCCCCCTTTCTGAAGTCGGCGATGGCCGACTGACGGGCCTGCTTGCCGTCGCGGCCGAGCAGGGATTCGACGCGCAGGCCCTCGTAGCGGAGCTTCGCGAGCGTCTGCTCCGCGGCAAACGTCTTGTTGATGAAGACGAGGCCGCGCTTGATGGGCAGCGTGCGCGTGAGCTTGCGCAGCCGCTCTATTTTCTCGCGGAAGGGTACGGTGACGAAGTAGTGCTCGCAGGCGGCAAGGCCGGCGGCATCCTGCTCCACCCGGATTTCCACGGGGCTGCCGAGGAAAGAGGCACGATCGCGCGCTTTTTTCGGCGCCGTCGCCGAAACCATCGCGACCTGGCGTTCTGCCGGCAGCAGCTTGACAACATCGGCCGTGCTTTCGGCATTCTGGTCATCGAGCAGCCGGTCGAATTCGTCGAGGACGAGGAAGCGAATGCCACCGAGCTTGAGCTTGCCCTTGTGCGCAAGCTCGAGGATGCGGCCGGCGGAGCCGACGATGAGCTGCGGCTTTTCCTTGAGCTTGTCAATCTGGCGCGCGATGTTGGCGCCGCCGATGAGCCCCTGGATCTTGAGGCCGAGAGACGCGTCTGCGTTCAGCTGGCGCGCTTCGCCGGCAATCTGCATGGCGAGCTCATACGTCGGCGCGAGGATCAGGGCCTGCGCTTCGCGGCGGCTGGCCTCGAGCCCCATGAGGATGGGCAGCAGGTAAGCAAGCGTCTTGCCCGTGCCTGTCGGAGCCTGTCCGATGATATCATGGCCGGCCAGAAGCTCGGGGATGGCTTTTTCTTGGATGGGCGTCGGCGCCGCAATGCCTTTGGCCGCCAGTGCGGCGGCCAGGGATTCAGCGATACCGAGGTCTTGAAAACTGGTCATAAAAACTCCTTTTATCCGTTACTTGACTTAAATCTTGTCCATGGACCTCTTCCACCGCTGACGCGGTCCCCCTTCTCCCTGCGGAGAGAAGGCTGGAGCTCGCGCCCTTCGGTAGAGCGTACGAATGTAGCAAGTCGCGCAGCCTTCCCCGCGCACGGGGAAGGTGCCCCGAAGGGGCGGAAGAGGTCCAGGACCTCAGTTCAAAGAAGAGGTCTGCCCTTTTCGTCGTCGAAGGTGGCGGTGCAGCGAGGGTAATTCGAGCAGCCCCAGAAGACACCGTTGCGGCCCTGGATGCGGCGCAGGTGACCTTCGCGGCAGCGCGGGCACAAGTATTTCTTCTCCTTCGCCTCTGCGCCTTCCTTCTGCAGATGCTCCATCGGGCTCGCGGAAAACTTCGGCTTGTCGCTCCAGGAAGACGGCGCCTGACGGCGTTCCGGCACGTAGCTGGCCATGTCGGCAGCCAGATTGGCCTCGTAGTCCGCCGCGGAAAAGAGCTGGTTGAGCGCCGCGATCTCATCGCCGACCGAAACGGAACGTTCTTCATTGCGGTAAACGGCAGCGGGCTGTGCCGGCCGGTACGGGGCAGCTCCCGGCGAAGCATTTTCTGCAGCACCGGCCGCCATGTCGCGCGGCGCACGTGCGAGGCGGCGTTTGGCATCTTCAAGATCCGGCTTGCCGTTCTTGTCGTTGCAGGTCATGCGGCACTTCGGATAATTCGAGCAGCCCCAGAAGAGGCCGTTGCGTCCCTTGCGCTGCAGCAGGACGCCCTTGTGGCAGCGCGGGCAGATATTTTCGCCCGTGACCTTGATTTCCGCCTGATAGGCCTTCTGGCAGAGGGTGCGTGTAAAGTCAATCTGTCCCTTGAGGAACTCCTCGAGCGTCCCCTCTCCTTCCGACATGGAATGCAGCTTATCCTCCCAGATAGCCGTGGAATCGGGGTACGTCATCTCATCCGGCAGGGCATCGACGAGGAGATACGCGGCCGGCGTCGGCACGAGGTACTTTTTCTTTCCCTGTGTCTTCATGAATTTGCGCCGGATGAGGTCGTCGATGATCGTCGCGCGCGTGGCTTCCGTGCCGATGCCATAGACATCCTTGAGCTGTTTCTTGGCCTCGGGATTCTTGACGTATTTATGGATTTCCTTCATGCCGGCCAGGAGCGACGAAGGCGTGAAGCGCACGGGCGGCTTCGTGACGCGGCTGACGATGCGGCCGCGTTTCCAGCTGGCCGGGTCGTGCTTCTTCATGGCAGGCAGCGTCTTGCCCGACTCGTCATCCTTCTCCTCCTTGTCATCCTTGTCGTCGTCATCGGCTTCCTGGCGCCGCTTTGACTGATACATGACTTTCCAGCCGAGATCGCGCTCCGTACGGCCGCTGGCCGTGAAGAGCTCATCCTTGTAGGTGACCTCGACTTTCGTCTGGTCATACGTATGCACGGGATAGAACTGCGCGATGTAGCCGCGGCCGATCAGGTGGTAGAGATTGCGCTCCTCCTCCGTCATCTTCGTGACATCGGCCTGCACCGTCGTCGGAATGATGGCATGATGTGCCGAAATCTTCTTGTCGTTCCAGGCCCGGCTTTTCTGCTGCGGCTTCGCGGCCGGCACCCACGCGGCGAGTTCGGAATCGCCGGCCTTTGAGAGGTGCGAGAGGATTTTTGCCGCATCGCCGTGCTGGTTCAGCGGCAGGTATTCGCAGTCGGAGCGCGGGTACGTCGTGAGTTTCTTCTCGTAGAGTTTCTGCGCGGTATCGAGGACGAGCTGCGGTGCGTAGCCGTACATCTTGCCGGCGAGGACCTGCAGCGTCGACAGAGAGAACGGCAGCGGCTGCGGCTCCTGCTTCTTTGCCTTCTGGTAAGCTGTGATCTCACCGTCATGCGGTGCCGCGGAAAATTCCCTGAGCTTCGTTTCGGCGAGGGACTTGTCGATGAGGCGGTTCTCGCTGTCGAGGCCAGCCATCGTGTCCTTCGGCTTCCACTGCGCCGTAAAGCTGCCGTTCTCATGCTGGAATGTCGCCTTGATGTTGTAGTAGTCAACGGGCTTGAAATGTTCGATCTCGCGCTCGCGGCGCACGACGAGCGAAAGCGTCGGCGTCTTGACGCGGCCGATGGGCAGCACGAGGCCCTCGTGTCCGGCACGGCGTGCAGCCAGCGTGTAGGCACGCGAGAGATTCATGCCGATGAGCCAGTCCGCCCGCGCGCGGGCCAGTGCCGACTGCTTGAGGTTAAAGAAATCCTTGTTGTCCCGCAGATGCGCGTTGGCCTTCTTGATGCTCGTCTCATCAAGGGCATTCAGGAGGATGCGCCGCACGGGCTTCTTGTTCCCGAGATAGTCGAGGACTTCGTCGACGAGCAGCTGGCCTTCGCGGTCCGGATCGCCGCCATGGACGATCTCATCGGCCTTCGCGATGAGGGATTTGACGATACCGAACTGCTTCTCGCAGTCCTTGTCCACGTAAAGTTTCCACTGAGCGGGAATGATGGGCAAGTCTTCGGCCCGCCAGCGCTTGTACTTCGGGTCGTATTCCTCCGGCTCCGCCTGACGCAGGATATGGCCGAAGAGCCAGGTGACGACACCGTCCTGGGTCGTCAGATAGCCGTCATGGCGTGCAACGGGCCCCCTCAGGCATTTGGCCAGTTCCCGGCCCACACTCGGTTTCTCGGCAATATATAAACGCAATGTATCTGGCACTCCTTATATTATGCAATCAATTTATAGATTCCCCAGACCAGCAGAACGGCCCAGCAGATGACGAAAACAGTCACGAGTGCGCCGAAGAGCTTGGCATGGCGCAGGACGTAGTCTGCCTGCTGTTCACTGCGGCTGCGCACATGCGGCGGCAGCAGATGCATGAGGCCGCAAATGGCCGTCGGCACGATGACGGCGTCGTCAAGAAAGCCGAAGAACGGCACAGCGTCGGGGATGATGTCAATCGGGCTGATGAGGTACAGGATGGAGAGTAAGAGAAGGCCTTTTACCTTGCCCGGCGTATCGCGTTCCTTGAGCGCCATGAGCATGACGATGATATCGCGCCGGAACAGGCGCAGGAGTCCTAAGATTCTTCCCATGTGGTTTCCTCATTTTTCTTCATAATACAACAGTAAAACAGGATAGAAAATAGATTTCGTTTCTATTCTATCATATTCTTCCAAACAGCGTCATGAAATCCTACTGGATGGCAAAATATTTTTATTCATTTTCTTTATAGTAATTGACAGTAGTATTCCTGTTTGTTATAATTTACTTACCTTTTTAAAGATAATAATTCTCTCTGCATGAACAAGCATTACAGGAGGCAATTTTATGAGTCAAAAGACCTTCCCACTCAACAAGGAACAGCTTGAAGCTGTCATCGCAAAATATCCGACCCCGTTCCATATCTATGACGAAAAGGCCATCCGCGCCAATATCCGCGCTCTGCAGCAGGCGTTTGCCTGGGCACCGCGTTTCCGCGAGCAGTTTGCCGTCAAGGCCCTGCCAAATCCGCGCATCCTGCAGATTCTCCATGAGGAGGGTGCTGGCACGGACAACAGCAGCCTCGCTGAGCTCGTGCTCTCCGAAGCGGCGGGCTTCAAAGGAGAGGAGATTCTTCTGACCTCGAATGATACACCAGCCGATGAGTTCCAGAAGGCCATCGAACTCGGTGCGATCATCAACCTCGACGATCTCTCCCATCTCGATTACCTCGAGCAGAACGCCGGCCTGCCGCAGGTGCTCTGCTTCCGCTACAATCCGGGCGACCTCATGGAAGGCAACGATATCATCGGCAAGCCGACCGAGGCAAAGTACGGCCTGACGCGTGAGCAGCTGTTTGAGGGCTATCGCCGCGCACTGGAAAAGGGCGTCAAGCGCTTTGGCCTGCATACGATGGTCGCTTCGAATGAGCGCCGCACGGAGGCCTTTGTTTTCACGGCGAAGCTCATGTTCGAGCTGGCCATCGAGCTCAAGCGCCGCTTCGGCATCCATGTCGAGTTCGTCAACATCGGCGGCGGCATCGGCATCCCGTACCGTCCGGAGGAAGAGCCGGTCGATCTCAAGGCGGTCGGTGAGGGCATCCATGCGCTCTACGACGAGATGATGGTACCGGAGGGCCTCGGCGATGTGGCCATGATGACGGAGAGCGGCCGCGCGATCACGGGTCCTGCCGGCTGGCTCGTTTCTACGGCCATCCACGAGAAGAAGACGTACAAGGATTACATCGGCCTCGATTCCTGCATGGCCAATCTGATGCGTCCGGCGATGTACGGCGCTTACCATCACATCACGATTGCCGGCAAGGAGAACGAGCCGTGCGATCACGTTTATGATGTGACGGGTTCGCTCTGCGAGAATAACGATAAGTTCGCGATTGACCGCAAGCTGCCGAAGATCGATATCGGCGACCGCGTAATCATCCATGATACGGGCGCACACGGCAGTGCGATGGGCTTCAATTACAACGGCAAGCTCTGGTGCGCGGAGCTGCTGCTGCACGAGGACGGCAGTGTGGAACTGATCCGCCGTGCGCAGACGCTCGACGATTATTTTGCGACGCTGAAGTATCCGGGAAGCGTCATGTAACATCCTGCCGTTTAAAAATCAAAAGCGGAGACTGTTGCCAAGTGCGGCTTGGCAACAGTCTCCGCTTATTTTTTTATGTTCAGGATCCCTTAGGCCAGAACGCGGGCGAGGCGCACGAGTTCGGGGTTGAGAGTCTTGGTGTTGTTGACGGCGTCGAAGAGATTGACGCTGACGACTTTGCCTTCGTTGAAGCCGAAGACGACATCGGAAGCACCAGAGATGATGGCAAGGGCTGCCTTTTCACCGAGCATCGAGGCTTTCATGCGGTCTTCGACCGACGGGGAGCCCCCACGCTGGATGTGGCCGAGGACGGATACGCGCGTGTCAATGCCGGTCTTTTCCTCGACGACTTTGCCAATCTCGATGGCCGAGCCTGCGCCTTCAGCAACGACGATGATGCTGTAGCGTTTGCCCTTGGCATACATGTCCTTGATTTCCTGGCACATTTCTTCCATGTCGAATTTGACTTCCGGGACGAGGATGAATTCCGCACCGCCGGCGATGCCGCTCATCATGGCGAGCCAGCCGGAGTTGCGGCCCATGACTTCGACGAGCATGATACGGCGGTGAGCCGAGGCCGTGTCGCGCAGTTTGTTGATGGCGTCGACGATGGTGTTGGCCGCCGTGTCGCAACCGATTGTGTAGTCCATGCCCCAGACATCGTTGTCGATGGTGCCCGGCAGGCCGACGATGGGCAGACCCGTTTCCTTCGAGAGCAGGGAACCGCCCGTGAGGCTGCCGTCGCCGCCGATGATGACGAGGCCTTCAATCCCACGCTTCATGAGGTTGTCGAAGCCTTTTTTGCGGCCTTCCGGCGTCTTGAACTCCGGGCAGCGAGCCGTGCCGAGGAACGTGCCGCCACGCTGAATGAGGTCGCTGACGCTGCGGCTCGTGAGCTGCACGATGTCATCGTCGAGCATGCCCTGGTAGCCGTTGTTGATGCCATAGACTTCTACGCCTTCATAAAGTGCTGTACGAACTACGGCGCGGGCCGCAGCATTCATGCCCGGGCTGTCGCCGCCGGAGGTCATGACAGCAATCGCTTTTTTGATCATGGGAACATCTCTCCTATTCCACGAGAATACTTAATTGATAGTTTCCTATTTCTTTTTTTATTTTACGTAATTCATCAGCAAAAGTAAAGGGTTTCCGCAAAAGAAGAACCGTCAGCACAAAGCTGAAATACAGACTTCCTGCTTTCTTCACCAAACGCGGCGGATGCGCCGCTCCACAACAGAAAAGGACTGCATGCCACAGGGGCTGCAGTCTCTTTCCTGGATGTATGATATGGGATTACTTGACGTTCATGATGCCCAGGCCATAGAAGATGATGCCGATGGCGAAGAGGCCGAAGATGATCCAGATGGCGTTGACCTTGCGTTTGAGCAGTGCCATGCATGCAAACGTCATGAGCAGCGGGATGAGGCCTGGCATGAGCTGATCGAGGATGGTCTGTACCGTCGTCGTGACGACTTCACCTTTGGCATTGGTGATCTGCGAGACGACGACCGGGATGTTGACGCTTGTCCACTTGTTGACCAGGGCGCCCATGACGAAGAGGCCGAGGATGGAAGCACCTTCCGTGAGTTTCTGCAGGCGGTTGCCAGCGACATCCTGGACGATGTCCGTGCCTTTGGCATAGCCGTATTTGATGCCGTACCAGCGTACCCAGAGGCGGACGGCGTTGAAGAGCACGAAGAAGATGATCGGGCCGAGAATGCTGCCGGAGATGGCGAACGAGGCGCCGAGTGCTGCGGTGATTGGGCGCAGCGTGCCCCAGAAGATCGGGTCGCCGACGCCGGCCAGTGGGCCCATCATGCCGACCTTGATGCCGTTGATGACGCTGTCCGGGATTTCTGCACCATTGGCGCGCTTCTCTTCCATGGCTGCCGTGATGCCGATGATCGGAGCCGTGACGAATGGATGCGTGTTGTAGAATTCGAGGTGGCGCTTGATGGCCTGCTTGAGCTCATCGCCCGTATAGAGGCGTTTAAGGATTGGCACCATGCCGAAGCAGAAGCCCAGGGCCTGCATGCGTTCCATGTTCCAGGAGCCCTGCAGGAAATTCGAACGGATAAATGTCCAGAAAAAATCGTTTTTCGTGATTTTCTTTTCCATGATGATCTTCCTCCTCACCAATCAGTCGAGTTCGTCGTCCAAATCGTCATCCTTATCCGAAGAGGAAGCGGCGGCGGGTGCTGCGGCCAGCTCTGCATACTTCGGGTTAAGCTGCAGATAGACGATGGCGAGGACGAGGCCGATAACGCCGAGAGCAACGAGGTTGAACGTCGTAAAAGCTGCAACGACGAAACCAAGGAAGAAGAACGGCATGAGGTATTTTGCGCCCATCATGTTGATGACCATTGCATAACCTACGACGACGATGAAGCCGCCAGCGACCTGCAGGCCGCCCGTGATGACCGGCGGGATGGCGTCGAGCATGGCCTGTACGGCGCCCGTGCCGACGGAAACGGCGACGATGAGAGCCGGGATGCCAACGCGCAGGCCCTGAAGGATCAGTGCGCCGTAGTGGCAGAGGTCGATGCCGCGCAGGTCGCCCTGCTCTGCATAGTGGTCAGCACGATGCTGAAATACGACGGAAATCGTTTTACAGAAAATTGCCAGGACCTGGCCGGCAGCTGCGAGCGGCATGGCGATACCGATACCAGTAGCCACGTCCTGATGGCCGGCGACGACCAGGATGGTGGAAATGACGGAAGCCAGTGCCGCATCCGGTGCAATCGCTGCGCCGATGTTCATCCAGCCGAGAGCCATGAGTTCAAGAGTACCACCAATGATAATACCTGTTGTGATATCACCTAAGATCAGGCCGGTCATCGTACATGCAATAAGCGGGCGATGCGTCTGCAGCTCATCGAGGCAGGATCCCATGCCGGCAATCGTGCCAAAAATAAAAATGAGCAGCACTTGAATTGTACTGAGTTCCATGATTATCCCCTCCATTGTGAATTATTCCATAACCCCCCATGTGAGCGGCCAAAGCCGCTCACTTCCTTTATGAAATGGATTACTGCTTGTTCAGCACATCCATCATCATCACTTTCTTATCGGAGTCCACCTTGCGGATCTCAAGCTCAATCCCCATTTCATTGAGCTTTTTGAATGCCGCAATGTCTTTGTCGTCAACCGATACGGCGCTCGTGATCTGATGCTTGCCCTCGTGGAAGCTCATGCCGCCGATGTTGACACTCTTGATTGGCACGCCGTGCTCGATGAGGTACAGGACACTCGCCGGATTCGTAAAGAGCAGCAGGCAGCGGTCGTTCTCATACTTCGGATTGTTGTAGACACGCACGGCCTTCGCGAGGTCTACAACGTGGCTCTTGATACCAGCCGGTGCAACCTGTTTCAGGAGCGTCGAACGGATCTTGTCCTTGGCGACTTCATCGTCACAGACAATGATGCGCTGGCAGTTCGTTGCCTTCGACCACACGGTTGCGACCTGGCCATGAATCAGGCGGTCATCAATTCTTGCCAATACGATTTTCATTATAAATCATCCTCCTCATCTTCTGCGATCTGACTCGCATGGAATACCTGCAGGCCGCTCTTGCCCGCTTCCACGGCTTTTGCCATGATATCCTGGATCGTAAGGGATTTATCATCCATCATCTGAAGACTGCACATCTCGATGAGCATCGGCAGGTTGACACCCGTCACGATGCCGTACGATTCATTGCTGATGACGAGACGGCAGGCGGCGTTGTACGGGCTGCCGCCGAACAAGTCGTTGAGGAACAGCACGCCATCCGTGCAGTCCAGTTCCTTGATCGCAGCCTCGTACTTCTTGACCACGTCATCTGGTCCTTCACCCGGGACGAGCGTTACGGCGCGAACATTTTTCTGCTCACCGCAAATCATCTCACAGGATTTGACAAGTTCCTCGGAAAAACGGCCATGCGTGCCAACAAGAATAGCAAACATCCAACATTACCTCCTTGAATGACCTCGAATGATTTCATAATATTTTACGCTATGTTCTCACGCCCTTTTATATTGCAAGATTCATACCAACTTTGTGTATCAAGATTTCTGATATTCTCGAACGGCCTGATTTCGTAACTTTTTGCTTTCGATACAGATAAAACAATACTATTACTGTTCAAATAATACTCTTTTCTATTATTTTCTACGCGTTTTGATACAGTATCAAGGATGTTTATGCGAAAAAAATACACTATCGCGCACATCCAAGCGATAGCGTATTCAGTGTATCAAAAGTCAGATCATTTCTGCCATAAAGCAGAGTTCGTCCTCAGGGACATGCAGCTGCAGGCTTTCCTCAAAGACTTTTGCCGCGGCCTGCAGTGCGGCCATTTTTTCGATGGGAAGCTCGCTGCGGTCGGCCGTATACGTCAGGGAACTGCGCGTGACAATGCGTTCAAGCGCGCAGCCGCAGTGAACGAGCAGGCGGATGCGCATTGGGTTCGGCAGTTTCTTCTGCAGGCGTTCCTCCAGCCGCTGGTCAAAGGAGAGCAGCAACGGCAGGACCTTGGCGGGGTTGAGATACGTCAGGAATTTCTGCAGGGATTCCTCGCAGAGTTTCTTGACGACGGGGCTGCGGTTTTCCGGTGAAGGAATCGTATGGCGGCGGCCCGTGACGAGCTCGCGCAGGATGGCTTCGCCTTCGCCGTCGATGAGCTGCTCGAGCGGGATGAAGGGAATGCGCATCTTCGGCTTCTTCATGCCAACGGCCGCCACGATGCGATGGTCTTCAGCGATTTCCGCCAGACGCTCCTCGAGGTTGACGAGACCTACGGGAATGACTTCCATGACGCAGCCGGCCTGACGCAGGATATCCTTGACGAGGGCCTTGAGTTTCAGCGCCGTTCCCTGCCCCGTCGAGCAGATGGTCACGATGACTTCGTGAGCCTGTTCGGCCAGCCGTTCTCCTTCGGCCATGTCGACAGCTTCATAGCCGTGGAAGCTGCGCAGCGAATCATAGACCGTATCAAGATCCATGCCCGCGACATCCACCTTGCGCAGAGCCTCGAGGATCAGCGGCGTCGACACCATGTCGATCGTGCGCACGGGAACCTTGAGGCGTTCGGAGAGCAGCGGGCCGAAGTTGCAGAGCGAGCCCATGTCCGCGAGGATCAGGATGCCCTTCTGGCAGCGCACGGCACGCAGCATGGCCGTGATCTTGTCGAGAACCTCCTGCGGATTGACGTCGAGCGGCATATCGACGGCCAGCGTGCTGTTGTCGGTATTGCCGAAGAGGCGCTGGGCGACCTCGAGCATCGAGCTGGCCGTGCCTTTGCCGTGCGCCAGCACGAGGATGACGATCTTGTCCTCGAGGTCATCGTCTTCGGCTGATTCGAGCAGCAGCGCGATGTATTCGATTTCGACGCGCGGCACCTTGATGTGATAGTGCTGCTCGATGAGGCCACCGATCTCCATCGCCACGGCCAGACACAGGGAATTCTGCGGCACCGCACCTTCAATCTCCGTGTACGGGATGGTTTCCTTGGCTTTGACGCGCTTGAGGAAGGCGGAAAGATGCAGGCTGAACGCATAGAGAAATCGATCCCGGTAACTTCGGTTCATGCGCTTCTGCACATAGAGCGAAATCTGCTCCGAGAAGTCCACGAGCGAAGCATCAACGATCTTCAGCAGGCGTTCCCGCGTCGTCATGTTGACGGAGTTCTTCTTATTGTAGAGATTCTTGACGTAAACGTTGACGTCCGTGGCCACGATCTGCTTGATGAGGTCGCTGCTGATGCCCTCCTCCTTGAGCAGATCGACCTTGTCCTCGACGACCTGGTAAAGATTGAAGGGTTCCCGCGCTTCATCGTCGTCCTCGAGCTGAAGCTTGCGCCCCGGCGGCAGGATGACGAGGAATTGTTCGCCGCCAAGCCGTTTCGTCAGTTCCATCAAGGCCTGGCGGTTGGCCGAGAGCGTCAGGAGGCCCTCCTTGAGCTGCGTCGGCAGGATCTTGAAATCCACCTCCATGCATTTCGGGTTGTCGATGCCGTTGAGGAAGGCCTGCGCGCAGAGCAGCTTGATGTTCGATTTGAGCTGGCCCACATTGCCGTTGCCGATGCTGCCGACAAGCGCCTTGACGGATTCGACGCCGACGCGGATGGGCTTCTTGACGCGCTGCGCTTCATCCTGGAACATCAGCCGAATAATATCGAGCTTTTCATCGAGTGTGCGCTCTGAGAGCGGGTGAATCCGGATGATGTTCGGAATGCGGCGCACGAACGTCTTGGTCAGCGCAGAATTGGGGTCTTCCGTCGTCGCGCCGATGATCAGGACTTTCGCGTGGCGGCTGCGCGTCGTCTCGCCGAGGCGGTTGAAGGTGCCCGTGTCCATGAAGTAGAAGATCATCTCCTGGCCTTCGGGCGGCAGGCGATGGATCTCGTCGAGGAAGAGCACGCCGCCGTCCGCCTCCTCGACAAGGCCGGCCTTGGCCGTATCGGCACCGGTGAACGCGCCCTTCATATGGCCGAAGATGTGTGAGATCAAAAGCTGCGAGTTGTTGTAGTAATCGGCACAGTTGAACGTGACGAACGGCGCATCCTCAGCAAAGCGATGCATGACCTTGCCGTATTCGAACATCAGGTGCGCAAAGAGGGTCTTGCCGACGCCCGTCTGGCCGACAATCAGCGTGTGCAGGCCATCCGGCGGATAGAGGATGGCTGCCTTGGCCTGCTCGACCTGCTTCCTGAGGCTGCGGTCTGCACCGATGAGACGCACAAAGGGGTTGACCGGCTTCGCCTCGTCCGATGGCGCGATTGCCTCGACCGACTCAAACTGGAAGGGCCCCTCTCCGAGCTGCACGCCGAGACGGCTTTCGAGCTCCCCTTTATCAAAATAGCGCACAGGACGCCCGAGGAACTTGACGATCATGCCCTGACGGTAGAGGGAATTGAGTTCCTTCGAGACATTGTTGCGCAGGATGTCGAGCGCCGATGCGATTTCCTGGGCATCAAACCCCACGCGCCCCTTGAAGTCGTCCCCGGCCATATTCTGCGACTGTGTCTGGATGTATTCGTAAATCCGTTCCTCACGCTTCATCTGCTCGCCTCCGATCAGTGAGATACTTCCATTATATCAACATTGAAAAAAGGAAGCAAAACATACTATCGCCACAGCCCTGCGGATTCCTTCCAATCGCAAGAACAGCCTGAGGAAACAAGGAAGCTTATTGACACTCCCCGTGCCTGAAGGCAGGGGATTCTTGGTTCGACAACCACTGCGCCGCCTCCGAAGAATTGGCGTCTTACACGATTTCCCCAAGCGTGAATTCCCGTGTGCCCCACGGTACACTTTATTCCAGTTTATGCCACTGTGGATTTATCTTCCAAAGCCTTGCACAGGATGTTCTTTGCAGCATTCACATCTCTGTCGTGATGCATTCCACACTTCGGGCAATCCCATTCGCGAACACTCAAATCCTTTGTCAGTGGGTTCTGATAGCCACAAGCAGAGCATGTCTGACTCGACGGGTAGAACGTATCGACTTTGAGCAGTTCGCCACCGTGCAGTTCCGCCTTGTATGTGAGCTGGCGGAAGAACTCGCTCCAACTTGCATCGGAAATGGACTTCGCGAGTCTGTGATTTCGCAGCATCCCCTTGATATTCAGATGTTCCACGGCAACCGTTTGGTTTTCACGGGTAAGCCGTGTGGACAACTTGTGCAGGAAATCCCTGCGGATGTTTGCGATGCGTTCATACACACGAGCAACACGAACACGCGTCTTGTCTCGGTTCATGGACTTCGGCAACTTGCGGGAAAGGCGGCGCTGCTCTCGGCAGAGCTTGCGTTTGAGCTTCTTCAGCGGGTGTGGGGATTGCGTCACGTTGCCGTCGCTGTCCGAGCAGAATGCCCTTAACCCTACGTCGATACCAATCTGCTTACCACCGTTCGGACGGAGCAAGGATTCTTTTTCCGTTTCAACGCAAAGGGAAATGAAGTATTTCCCTGATGCCGCACGGCGGACCGTGGCATTCAGAATCCTGCCTCCAAACTTCCGACTCTGCTTGATTTTCACAAAGCCGACCTTCGGCAGCCTAATCCGATTGCCTTCGATACGGATGCCACCACTCTGATTGCGCATCCGGTAAGACTGGCTGTGGCTGCGCTTTGATTTGAAGCGTGGGTATCTTGCCCGCTTTGCAAAGAAATTCTCATAGGCATGGTCAAGATCACGCAGAGCTTCCTGCAACGCCATGCTGTCAACCTCAGACAGCCATGCAGTTTCCTCGCGCTTCTTGAGGTCAGTGAGCAATTTGCTTGTCTTGACGTAAGTCAGCGAATTGTGATTCGCTTTCCATTCGTCGCGACGCACCGCGAGGAAGTGGTTGAATACGAAACGTGCACAGCCCAGCGTGCGATTGATGAGGTTTTCCTGCGTCCTGTTCGGATAGATGCAGAACTTATAGCCGAGCGTGTGCGTTTCCATTTTCCTCACTTCCTTTGCGACGTCTTTTGGTTCTCGATATACTGCTTGACGATTCCAAGCGGCGCACCGCCAACCGTCGAGCAGAAATAGGAATTTGTCCAAAGTGTCGGCAGTTTCGTTGTCAGCCAATGAAATTCCTGTCTTAGTATCCTCGACGTTTTGCCCTTGATTGTCTTCACCGCTTTGTGAATTATTTACAGGAATATACGATGTTACGGTTTGAATGATATACTCTGTTCATATTTGTATTATACTATACTTTAGTAGTTAATACAACAATTAAGGAGGAAAAAGTTGTCCGCCTTCAATTGCTTACGCAAATTCGGCGGACGCGCCTTATATCCCCAGTCCTAAAGGGTGGGGTTTTACGGCGCGTTCGATAAGAAAAAAATCCCAGCAGATACGAAATAAATTCCATATCTGCCAGGATTTTTCCAGTTCAAAATCTCAAAAGTCTCAGCCTACGAGTTCGTAACCAGCCTCTTCGATGACCTTGCGGAAATCTTCCTGCGGAATCTCGCGGCTGGCTTTGACATCGGCCTTGCCGCCCTCGAGGTCGACGGTGACATCCGTGACGCCATCCATCTTGGCGAGTGCATCGTGAACGTGCTTCTGGCAATGTGCACACATCATGCCTTTGATCGTGAGAGTCTTTTCCATGGTATCTTCCTCTTTCTGCTTGATAGAATGATGGTCCGCCGCAGCCGGTACAGCCGGCGCGGCATCTTTATGGACAACGGCGGCCTCCTGGGCTTCGCCGCGATCGGTCTTGAAGAAACGCAGGCGCAGGGCATTCATGACGACGCAGACGCTCGACATGCTCATCGCGGCAGCGCCGACGACTGGCGAGAGCTTGATGCCAAAGGCCGGATACAGGATGCCTGCCGCGACGGGGATGCAGATGACGTTGTAGATGAGCGCCCAGAACAGATTTTCCTTGATGTTGCGCAGCACGGCCTTCGAAAGGCGGATGGCGCTGACGGCATCGAGGAGGTCGCTCTTCATCAGGACGGCATCGGCACTCTCGATGGCCACATCCGTGCCGGCGCCGATGGCCATGCCAAGATCTGCCTGCGCGAGCGCCGGCGCGTCATTGATGCCATCGCCGATCATCGCAACCTTGTGGCCTTCAGACTGAAGCTTCTTGATGTGTTCTGCCTTGTTCTCCGGCAGGACGCCCGCAATGACCTTCGGGATGCCCATGCGGCGGCGGATGGCTTCCGCCGTGCGCTCGTTGTCACCGGTCAGCATGACGACATCGATGCCCATCTCGCGGAAGCGGGCGATAGCCTCTTTGCTCGTCGCTTTCTCGACATCAGCAGCCGCGAGGATGCCGATCACGTGGTCGTCCTCGGCAAAGATCAGCGGCGTGCAGCCGTCATCGGAGAGCGCACCGAGATGGCTTTCATACGGGGCAAGATCAATCTGCTGCTCTGCCATGAGCTTGGCATTGCCCGCATAATATACATGCCCGTCGGCCCTGGCCTCAACACCGCGGCCAAAGAGTGCCCTGAAATCCGTCATGGCTTTTGCCGCGATCTTCTTCTCTTCGGCATAATTCATGACGGCTTCGGCGAGCGGATGCTCGCTGCCCTTCTCAAGGCCTGCCGCAATCGCCAGGAGCTTCTGCTCCGAGAAGGCGTCAGCTGCCAAGACGGACGTGACCTCCGGACGGCCCTCGGTGATCGTGCCCGTCTTGTCCATGACAACCGTATCGACGGACTGCGCGATCTCGAGCGCCTCACCGGATTTTATGAGAATGCCGTTTTCCGCGCCCTTGCCCGTACCGACCATGATGGCCACCGGCGTGGCAAGGCCGAGCGAACACGGACAGGAGATGACGAGGATGCAGATGGCGATGGAGAACGCGAATTCCACGCTCGCGCCCATCGCGAGCCAGGCAGCACCGGCAAGGACGGCCACCGTGATGACAGCCGGCACGAAAACACCGGCAATCTTGTCAGCCATGCGCGCAATCGGCGCCTTCGAAGCACTGGCCTCATCGACGAGCCGGATTATCTGACTGATGGTCGAATCGGCACCGACACGCTCTGCGCGGAAATGGATGAAGCCCTGCTTGTTGATGGTCGCCGAGGTCACCTTATCCCCCTGCTGCTTCTCAACGGGGATGGGCTCACCCGTGATGGCCGATTCATCGATGCTCGTCGTGCCCGAGAGCACGACACCGTCAGCGGGGATGCGCTCGCCGGGGCGCACGACAATCTCATCGCCGACGGCGAGCTGCTCGACAGGAACGACCTGTTCCACACCACCGCGCACAACGGTCGCCTGCTTCGGCGCAAGATCCATGAGCTTCTCAAGGGCCTTGCTCGTCTGCCCCTTCGCGCGGGCCTCGAGGTATTTGCCAACGGTGATCAGCGTGACGATCATGCCGGCTGACTCAAAATAAAGATTCGTGCTGTACTCGGTGACAAGCGCCCAGTCGTTATGGCCAAAGCCCCAGCCCATGCGGAAAATCGCAAAGGCACCGAAGAGCGCGGCAGCCATCGAGCCCATACCGACAAGGCTGTCCATGTTCGGCGCCCCGTGCAGGAGATTGCGGAAGCCTGCGATATAATAGCGGCGGTTCAGGTACATGATGGGCAGCACGAGCAGAAACTGGGAGAACGCAAACGTGATAGCATTCTCGGGGCCGTCGAAGAGCTGGCTGATGAGCTGCGGCACCGGCAGGCCGAAGAGCTTCTGGAAGAGCCCGTGCATCGAGATGTAGAGCGTCGGTATCAGGAAGATGATGGACCAGATGAGGCGATGCTTCATCTCGGCAATATTCTTCCTGACGGGGTCTTCCTCGGGAAGCGCGGCGGCCTTTGCCCTCTCCGCACCTTTGACCGAAGCGCCGTAGCCGGCTTCAACGACGGCCGCAATGATGGCCGGCACATTCGTCTTCGACTCATCATACTCGAGCTGCATGCTGTTCGTCAGCAGATTCACGCTGACATCCTTCGTGCCGTCGACCTTGCTGACGGCTTTTTCCACACGGGCCGAGCAAGCCGAGCACGTCATGCCCGTGATCGTGAATTTTTCTTTTTTCATCTTGGAATTGAGCCTCCTTGGTGGCTGTTGGGAAAACGATGGGATAACTTACTTCATGACCTTCTGGAGCGTCGCGACGAGTTCGTCGACGACCTCATCATGCCCCGCGCGGATATCGTCGACGACGCACGACTTGATGTGCTGCGCGAGCAGCTCTTTATTGAACGCATTGAGCGCTGACTGGATCGCGCTGACCTGCGTGAGGATATCAACGCAGTAGCGGTCGTCCTCGACCATCTTGCAGACGCCGCGGACCTGGCCCTCGATGCGCTTGAGCCGCGAGACGAGGCATTTGTATTCCTTGCTGTCCTTGTCGCGGTATTTATGCTTGACACAGCCGCAGCAGCTCTTTTCCGCATTTTCTGCAGCAGCTGCGCCTTTTGTCCTTTCACATGCACACATAAAATATACCCCCTAACGGTATTTTATACTATACCATCAGGGGGTATCTGTCAAGCAAAAAGATATCCCCCGGCAAGCGAGGGAATCCTGCTCAAACAGGTTCAGCCATTGGAGCCCTTGTCAATCGAATGGATGATGACATCCGTGAGGATCTTCGTCCAGTTGATCCGGCCATTGCCTTCCGATCCGGATTCCTGCTGCGGCTCCGGCGGCGGATTCTTCGCACGTTCGGCGGCCATGCGCGCCGTGCGCAGGTCATCTGCAAGCGCCCGATCCCGTTTATCGGAATAGTTCCAGGCAATCTCGAGCTCACGCACAGCCTCGTCGTAGCGGCCCTCATCGTAATAGATCAAGCCCTCATACTGATGGCAGCGCCAGATGGGATATGTCGTATTGTCATGGTCCGTGTTGTTGGCCATGTTGAAATCCTCGAGGGCATCGTGCGGACGGTTGAGCCCGTAATAGGCCCGGCCGCGCAGATAGTAGGCATAGGCGCGCGGATTACCCTTGACGGACCGGTCTTCGATGAGCGTCGTGAGCTCATCGATGGCCCGCGTGTACTCGCTGCGCTGGATATAGCCCATGCTGCGGTCAAAAATCTTCTCGTAATCGTAGCTCGACTCGAGACGCGTGCCGAGCCGTTTCTTCTCCTGGCCATTGGCCTTCTGGTATTCGGCAAGCAGTTCCTCATTCTGCTTCTTCAGGGCATCGCGCTCCTGCTGCAGCTTCTCGAGCTCCGTCTTCTTGTCCATCATGGCCTTGAGGTCGATGTCATCCGTATCCACTTCGGCGACCAGATGCACCGTGTATTTCCAGGTCGTTCCCGAAAGCTCCGGTACCGAATCCTCCTTGATGACCTTGAGCACGGCACCCGAGATCATCTTGACATCGTCCTCCGTGAGCTGCATGTTTTTCGTGCGTGAATAGCTCTCGACGTAGACGCCGGCTTTCTCCACCGCCACGCGCATGGCCTCCTGGCGCGCGGCATCACGCGCGATCTTCGGGGAGTCGTTATCCCCCATGACGTAGACGCCCGTCGCCTCGATGCGCTGAGGCGCAGCCTCTACAGTTCCGCCCTTCCACAGGCAGCAGACGGCCAGGAACGTCAGCAGCACCAGGCAGGCCGTTCCTATTCTCCTCATATCGAAACACCATCCTTCGTAATAGTGTACCTCGTCAAATACTATTATACGGAACTCCCGTCCGCTTTCCAATTAGAAACGCATAAATTTCCCGCTCCGTAAAATTTTTTAAAAAACCAGTTGACACCGGGCGGCAAAACCGATATACTATATTCTGTCAGTTGCGAAAAGCGACAGATGCTGATTTAGCTCAGTTGGTAGAGCAGCTCATTCGTAATGAGCAGGTCGTAGGTTCAAGTCCTATAATCAGCTCCATATCTTGCTGATTTAGCTCAGTTGGTAGAGCAGCTCATTCGTAATGAGCAGGTCGTAGGTTCAAGTCCTATAATCAGCTCCATTGGAAAAGCAAGGCTTCCGTGTGCGGAAGCCTTTTTTGTATCTTCTGTTTACATGTCAGGAAAAGGCACAACCCCTTCCCCACCGGGAAAGAGATTGTGCCTTTTCTTTATTTCTTCATTTTTTCCGGCGATAGCGGCAGTAGCCGATCCAGAGCACGAACAGCCAGATGGGCAGGAACAGGACTGCCAGCTGCATATCCGGGATCTGTGACACGAAGAAGACGACACCGGCCAGGAAAAGCAGCGACAGGTAGTTGGCCCATGGATACAGGATGGCATGGAATTTCGTCTGCTTGCCATGCGCCTTGCAGTAAGCGCGGAATTTCAGATGCGTGATGCAGATGACCACCCAGCTGATGACGGCCGCACAGGTCGCGATCATCATGAGATACATGAAGACGTGTCCCTGCAGGAAATAATTGAGCGCGACGACAATCAGCGTGATGCCCGAGGAAACCAGGATGCCGCGCACCGGCACGCCGTGCGGCGAGAGCTTGCGGAAGAAGGCCGGAGCCTCGCCCGTGCCCGCCAGGCCGTAGAGCATTCGGCTGTTGCTGTAGATGGCAGAATTGTAGACCGAGATGGCCGCCGTCAGCACGACGAAATTCAGGATGTGTGCCGCAGCCGGGATGCCGACGTTGTTGAAGATTTGGACGAACGGGCTCGCCTCCATACCGACCTTATTCCACGGCCAGAGCGCCATGAGCACGACCATCGTGCCGACATAGAAAATCAGAATACGCCAGATGACCTGGTTGATGGCGCGCGGGATCGTACGGTCCGGATCCTCCGCCTCACCCGCCGTGATGCCGATGAGCTCGATGCCGCCGAACGAGAACATGACGACGGCGATGGAGAGCGCGAGGCCCCAGAGGCCGTTCGGCAGGAAGCCGCCGTTTTTCCAGATGTTGCTGAAGTTCTCGGGGAAGGGCTGCCCGCTCGAGAAGATCAGGCCGAGCCCCAGGAGTATCATGCTGACGATGGCGGCAATCTTGATGAGCGCCATCCAGAATTCGGCCTCGCCGTAGGCCCGGACATTGACGAGATTCAGCGCCGTGATGGCCACAAGGCAGACCAGCGACGAAATCCACTGTGGCAGGTCCGGGAACCAGAAATTCATGTAGATGCCGACAGCCGTGAGTTCCGCCATCGACACGAGCACGTAATTGAACCAATAATTCCAGCCGGAAAGGAAGCCCGGGAACCTGCCCCAGTACTTCGTCGCATAATGGCTGAACGAGCCCGACACCGGCTCATCGACAGCCATTTCCCCCAGCATGCGCATAATGAGGAAAATCACGACGCCACCGATCAGATAGGCGAGCATGACGGACGGTCCCGCCAGCGCAATCGTCGAAGCCGAACCGTAGAACAGGCCCGTGCCGATGGCGCCGCCGAGCGCAATCATCTGCAAGTGGCGGTTCTTGAGTCCGCGCTTCATCGTTATATTCTTTGCATCCTCCATAGATTCATCTCCAATCAAGAAAATATGCTTCCATTATAGCATTATTGGACATCGCTTTACAATTTATCAAAATAAGACAAGGAGCTGCCGACCACAGGGTGTTCCCGTGACCGGCAGCTCCTTTGCTGTCAGTCTGCCGTCAATAACGCTGACGGTCCTTGAGGGCACGCTCAATCTCACGTTTCGCGGCCTTTTCATGAAGGTCCTGACGCTTGTCGTAATTGTGCTTGCCCGAGGCCAGCGCCAGCTCGAGCTTGGCCCGGCCGTGCTTGAAATAGATCTTCAGGGGCACGAGCGTGAAGCCCTTTTCGCGCGTCTTGGCAAAGAGCTTCACGATTTCCGCCTTGTGCATCAGGAGTTTCCTGCGGCGCAGCGGATCGTGGTTGAAGATATTGCCCTGATCATAGGGGCTGATATGCAAGTTCTCGACGAAAAGCTCGTCGTTCTGGATGCTCGCATAACTGTCCTTGAGGTTGGCCCGTCCGGCGCGCAGGGACTTGACTTCCGTTCCCTGAAGGGAAAGGCCAGCCTCAAACGTTTCGTGTATGAAGTAATCGTGACGGGCCTTGCGGTTCTCGCAGACCGTCTTGATTCCTGCATTCTTTCTTCCCATCGTATCACCTGAATGGTTCTTTATCGCTTATTTATTGGGTGCCGTGCCGCCTTCCGTCTTGCGGTGCGGGTGCGGGCGATGCTTCGAGGAAGCCGACGCCGCCTTCTGCTTTTCAGCCTTGGCCTCCTCGCGCATCTTGCGCTCATGGTAGCCCGGCGGATCCGGCCAGACGGCACTGTTGAGCCCCGTCACCCTGACGCGGTGGTAGTCGCGGCTCTCCTCTCCGCGTGCTTCCTCGCGGCGTTCCCGGCGGTTGGGCTTGCGCTCCGGACGGTCGCTGCGCTCCAGGCGCTCATGACCGCGGTTCTCACGGCCCTTTTCCCTGCGTCCTTTCGCCGGTTTATGCTCCGGCTGCGGCAACTTCTCGCCCGAGGCCCCGCGATTCTTCCTGCGGCTGCCGTTCTTCGGGCGCCGCTTCTGCTTCGAGGCATCCTCTGCAGGCGTCAGAGATTCCGCAATGAGGTCGTCTTCCTTGCGGCGCGGCGGACGCGTGCCGCCCTTGCGGTCATCCTTCTTGTCCCGGCCATTGCCGCCTGACTTGCCGCCCTTGCTGCGGCCGCCGCGCACGGCATTCTGCATGGCCTGCGGGTCATAAGCGCCATTGTCCTTGAGTACGAAGTCGAGATTGCGTTCCTCGACATTGGCGCGTACAAGCAGGACTTCCACCTCGTCGCCGAGACGGTATGCCTTTCTCGTGCGCTCGCCGATCATCGCATACTGTTCTTCCACGTATTCGTAATAATCGTTGACCATGGTCGAGACGTGGACGAGGCCCTCGACGCCGTTATCCAGTTCGACGAAGATGCCAAAGGCCGTGACGCCGCTGATGATGCCGGAGAATTCCTCGCCGACGAACTGTGCCATGTACTCGATTTTCTTCATGTCCGTCGTCTCGCGCTCCGCCTCAATGGCAATGCGCTCGCGCTCCGAGGCATGCTCGGCGATGCCCGGCAGGATGGAGCGCAGCTTTTCCTGGCGCTCGCGCGGAATCGTGCCCGTCGCAAAAGTCTCACGCAGCAGGCGATGGACGATGAGGTCCGGATAGCGGCGGATTGGCGACGTGAAATGCGTGTAATAGCGGGCTGCAAGGCCAAAGTGACCGAGGCTCAGGTCGCTGTAACGCGCCTGCTGCATCGAGCGCAGGGCCACCGTGCTGATGATGCGCTCCTCCGGCTTGCCCTCGACCTTCTCGAGTACCTGCTGGACATCCATCGGGACAATCTCGCCATTCTCATTCTGCTTGACGAACAGGCCGAACGTCGAGAGCAGATTGTTGAGGCGTTCGATTTTCTCCGTCGACGGCTGCTCGTGAACGCGGTACATGAACGGCAGGTTCTTCGTATCCATATGACGCGCCACCGTCTCGTTGGCAATCAGCATGCATTCCTCAATGATGGATTCTGCCAGCGAACCCTCGCGCTTGAGGAGTGCGACCGGATGGCCCTGCTCGTCGAGCTTGACCTTGACCTCGGGCAGATCGAAATCGATTGAGCCGCGGCGATGACGCTTGGCCTTGAGCGCATTGCGCAGGTCGGCCAGCGTTTCGAGCATGCCGCGGATATCCTGATTGTCCGAATAGAACGGTTCCTCATGGTCGACGAGGACCTTGTTGACGATGTTGTACGTCAGGCGGCGGTAAACATGGATGACCGTCGGCACGATCTCATAGCTCAGGACTTCGCCGTCTACCGAGATCTGCATCTCGCAGGCCATGGCCAGGCGGTCGACGCCGGCATTGAGGCTGCAGATGCCGTTGCTGAGTTCCTTCGGCAGCATCGGGATGACGCGGTCGACGAGGTACACGCTCGTGCCGCGCTCATACGCCTCGCGGTCAAGCGGCTGGTTCTCACGCACGTACCAGCTGACATCGGCGATGTAGACACCGAGGAAGAAGGAGCCGTCCTCGTTGCGGCGGGCAAAGACGCCGTCGTCGAGGTCCTTGGAATCCTCACCATCGACCGTGACAATCGGGAAATCGCGGCGGTCGCGGCGGCCGCGGTACTCCTCCGGAGCCGGCTCCTGCTCCATGGCAGAAGCGGCTGCCTGTACATCTTCAGGGAACGTCTCGGAAAGATCATACTGACGCATAACCGAGAGGACATCGACACCCGGATCGCCCACCTTGCCGAGTACTTCGATGACCTTGCCCTCCGCATTGCGGCGGCGGTCCGGCCACTTCGTGATCTCAACGACGACCTTGCTGCCCGTCTTCGCACCGTGGAATGCCTTCTTCGGCACGAAAATATCCTGACTGAGCTTCGTGTTGTCCGGCGTCACGAAGCCAAACGTCTTGCTGCTCTCAAACGTGCCGACGATCTTCTCATTGGCACGTTCGAGGATGCGGATGATCTCGCCCTCGCGCGAACGGCCCTCTTCGACGGCCGGCGCCACGCGCGCCACGACACGGTCGCCATGCATGGCCGTATTGAGATCTGCGCCCGGCACGAACACGTCCGTCTCATCCTCGGAAGCACGCACATCGGGGATGATGAAACCAAAGCCCTTGGCCGTCATCGACAGGCGTCCGACCACGAGGTGCATGCGGCTCGGAATGCCATAGAGATCGCTGCGGTTTTTGATGACCGCGCCCTCTTTCTCGAGTTCCTCGAGTGCAGCATCAAACTCCACGAGCTCTTCCTGCGTCAAATGCATGCCTTCTGCCAGGTCTTCCGCCAGCAGCGGTTTATAAGCCTTCTCTTTCATGTAGGCTAAAATACGTTCTTTTAAATCCATGTTCTTCTCTCCACTACTTCCTTTGTGTACGTTCTATGAAATCCTGACCGCTGCCCGTCAGCCGCGAGAGGAAGGCGGCCGCGGCCGCAAAGACCTGATTGCGCTCCTCGCCTACGGGAATCAGATGGCCAGAGGTCTTGAGCCAGACAATCTCTTTTTCACTGCTGCCGAGATGCTCCCGGATGTAGATGGCGCTCTCGGCATCGGCCGTGCGGTCGTTCAGACTGTGCAGGATCAGTGCCGGCACCCGTATGGACGGCAGAGCCTGCTTCGTCCTCTCCATGAGCCCAAGCAGCTCATGGACGCCTGTGAGCGGCATGGAGCGATACGTCTGATTGACAGCCGGAGGTACATTGCGCAACCGACGCCTCGCCTTCGGCACGAAAACTCCAGCACAAAGGCGGCGCGGCGGCAGTTTGGCAATGCCTCGTTCTTCCGCAATGTAGATGGGCGCGGACATCGAGATGACACCCATGACCTCCTGTTCCGCCGCCAGCAACAGGGCGAGCAGACCACCCATGGAGTGACCGCCTGCCACCACGTGATCACAGCAGCCGCGCAGTAGGGCATAGCCATCGCGAACGGAATCAAGCCAATCCTCGCCCGTCATATGGCTCATGTCCTCTGCCGTCGTGCCGTGTCCGGCCAGCCGGACACCGAGCACCGTGCAGCCCTGTGCCTGCAGGTATTTGCCCATGAGCAGAAGTTCCGCCGGCAGGCCCGTAAAACCATGGATGAGGAGCACGCCCGTCCTGCCGCCCGGCAAGAAGAACGGCTCTGCACCGGACATGATCACGGGCAATCCCCCCTTTCAAGAAAAGTACCCCCGCTCAGCAGCAGGGGGTACAGATAAGCCGATATCAATTCGTCATGCGGGCAATCACGAGTGTAATCACTGCAAACAGGATGGCGAAGACAACCGTCACGCGAGCCAGCAGGGCATCCATGCCGCGGGCTTTGCTCGAAAAGACCGTATCGGCGCCACCGCCCATACCGCCCATGCCGGCGGACTTTGCCTCCTGCCCCAGAACGGATGCAATGAGGATGATCGCAATGATGGCGTCCAATATCATCAAAATGGTAAGCAAATGTATGGCCTCCCTTATTTCCTTTACACTTTCTTTCCTATCATACCATAGATGGACCGCCTTCCGCAAGAAAAAGCAAGGCCTGCGCCCTCCAATAAAAATGCGCAGGCCACAACGGGTCTGCGCATCTCAGCAGGGGCAGAATACCCCTTTCCTCTCATAGCCGTCTGCATGTACGATTCATCATGCAGGATTCTGTAAATTTTACTGCTGCTTTTCTGGCATCATAGCAGCTCTCTGCTTGGACAAGGGAATGCCGTTATAGCATTTGCTGACATATTTTGCGGAAAGATACACCGAGTCATCTGCTGTCGTAATCGAATAGATTGACTCATGGACAACAGCCGCATCATCGTCAACATGGAACTCTGCCTGATGCCACTCTCTTTTCGGTTTCGCCGTATCCAGCCAACCCATAGATACGTCCCCCTTTCTATCTAATTCTATCTCAATCATATCATATTCAGGCTTATTTAACAAGATAAAATACGGTTTTATAAAAAATATTCATCACAGAAAGATTTATATATTCTGAAGCAGGACAAAGAAAAACCGCGATGAAACAAAAAATGAGGAGAACCGGACGGTTCTCCTCATAAAAGTGTCAGAATAGAAACAAGATCAAATCTTGTAAACGCGAATCATATTCGTGTTGTTGCCAACGCTCGTCTTGCTCTGGAGCTTGATGCCAGAGGTGATGATCGTCGTATCGCCGCGCTTGACGAAACCGTCCTTGACGGCCGCAGATACGGCGTTCGTGATCATCTCGTCGACGTCGTTCCACTGCGTGCCGAGAATCGGGTATACGCCCCAACGCAGGTTGAGCTGACGGACAACCTTCTCATGCGGCGTGTAAGCAACGATGGCTGCTTTCGGACGGAAGCGGGATACAATCTTCGTCGTGTAGCCGCTGTCGGTCGGCGTGATAATAGCCGGAACATCGAGCTCATAAGCCATCTGTACCGTGGCATGTGCAACGGCACGCGTACGGCTCTCGCTGTGCTCGAAACCACGCTCAACGAAGAGGTTCTTGTACTCGAGAGATTCCTCGATGCGACGAGCAATGCGGTTCATCGTGGAAACAGCCTCGACCGGATAGTCACCGGAAGCCGTCTCACCGGAGAGCATGATGGCATCCGTACCATCGAGGATGGCATTACCGACATCGGAAACCTCTGCGCGCGTCGGACGCGGGTTACGCTCCATGGAATCGAGCATCTGCGTAGCGACGATAACCGGCTTACCGGCCTTGTTGCACTTCTTGATGATCTCTTTCTGGATCAGCGGAACATCCTCGGCCGGAACCTCAACGCCGAGGTCGCCACGAGCGACCATGATGCCGTCGGAGACTTCGAGGATAGCATCGAAATTCTTGACGCCTTCGAGGTTCTCGATCTTCGGCAGGATCTCCATGTGGCCGTTGTGCTCCTCAATGAGCTTGCGGATGGCCAGGACATCTTCCGGACGCTGGATGAAGGAAGCGGCAATGAAGTCCATATCCTGCTCACAGCCGAAGATAATGTCCTTCGCATCCTGCTCGGAAATCGGCGGCAGGCCAAGGGAAACGCCAGGAGCAGCAACGCGCTTCTTCGTGCTCATCTTGCCGCTGTTCTGGATCGTCGTGATAATGTCCTTGCCCTTGATCTCATCGACTTTGAGCGCAACGAGACCATCGGAGAGAAGCAGCGTATCTCCTGGCTTCACTTCCGTATAAAGGCCTTTGTGGTTGACGGATACATGCGTTTCATCGCCCGGCGTATCTTCATACGTCAACGTGAACTTGTTGCCCTTCTCGAGCATGACCTTACCGTCTTTGAACTCGCCAAGACGCATCTCCGGTCCCTTCGTGTCCAGGATCAGGGAAATGACCTTACCTGCCTTCTTGGCTGCTTCACGAACCATTTTGATGCGGCCAAGATGCTCTGCATGATCACCATGGGAGAAGTTGAAGCGTGCGCAGTTCATGCCATTGGCAATCAGCGCATCGACAACGCCCGGTCTCTCCGTGGCAGGTCCCTGCGTGCAGATAATTTTCGTCTTCTTTAACATGTGTGAATCCCCACCTATTCCTTTATTCTACTTATATTTAGACGGATGCTGACTTTGTTGGTCATTGTCGCTGCTCAACCTCCGCCTCGGCCTGTTTTATGAGGAAAACGGTTCCTCGTACACCCCTATTCTACACTGTTTAAACAGAGAAGTAAAACGCTTTCCAGCAAATTTATTCAAAATAAATTTATTCTGAAAAGTCATCGTCATAATCCTTATTTATTGAGTATATTTGCCCTGTCAGAAGGCAAAAATCATAGGAATCCGCACGAAAGCGACAAAAAAAATCCATAATTCTCCTTTTTTGTCTAAACAATTTTGTAAAATTTAATTTGACAAAATTATAAAAGTGCGGTACAATAAATTCACATGAATAAAACAACAACTCGATTATATAGGAGAAAACACATGAATATTTATGATTTCACCGTCAAGACCAACCAGGGCCAGGAAAAATCCCTGGCAGACTACAAAGGTAAAGTACTGCTGATTGTCAATACAGCCAGCAAATGCGGCTTTACGCCGCAGTTCGAGGAGCTGCAGAAACTCTACCTCACCTACAAGGATCAAGGACTCGTGATTCTCGGCTTTCCTTGCAACCAGTTTGCTGAGCAGGATCCGGGCAGCAATGCCGAAATCGAGCAGTTCTGCCGTTACAATTACGGCGTAACGTTCCCAATCTTTGCCAAGGGAGATGTGCGCGGTGAGCACGCCCAGCCCCTCTTCCAGTATCTGACGAAAGAGAAGGGGTTCGCCGGGTTTGACGAGGATCACCCGAACGCCCCGATCCTCAAAGATGTCCTCGAAAAGAATTTCCCGGAAATTCTCGAGGGCGATGGCATCAAATGGAACTTCACGAAATTCCTCATTGACCGTGAAGGCCATGTCGTCAGCCGCTTTGAGCCAACCAGAGTACCGTCGGCCATCGCCAAGGATATCGAAGCACTTCTCTGACGCCTCCAATAAAAACGCCGTTCCGTGCAACCAGCAAGGAACGGCGTTTTTCTATGCGTTCACTTGCTCAATCAATGTATGTGACCGGATTGCCCGTCACATCGAGGATACGGCGATTCGGCAGTCCATCGGGCAGAGCCGAATAGCCGAGGCTCAGGGAAGCGTAGACACGCTCATCCTCAGCCATGCCGAGCTCCCGCAAATAAGACAGCAGCACCGGGTTCTCATTGAGCCAGCGCAGCTGATTGATCCAGCAGCTGCCGAGATCAAGCGCATTGGCCGCGAGCATCATGTTTTCCATGGCGCACGAGGCATCGGCCATATTGTTGCCATAAGATGCCTTGTTGGCCACAATGATGAGCACGGGCGCATTGTAGCGGAACACATAATCCCCCTTCTTCGACCGCTTGATGGCCCCACCGAAATTCGCCTCATTCTCCGGCGTGACCTCCATCTTGGCAAACTCCTCGCGCACGAGCTTCGTCAGGCGCTCCAGCACCTCCGGCTTGCGCACGACGAGGAAATGATTCTGGTTCATATGCTTGCCGCTCGGCGCCAGCCGCCCAGCCTCAATGACCTGATGCAGCAGCTCATCCGGCACCATATCGGGTTTAAAGTTGCGCGTGCTGTGACGCGTGGCAATGCAGGATAACGTATCCATGAAAATCCCTCCAGTCCACTTTCCTTTGTACCTTTGTATATTCAGTTTTATTTTATACCATTCGCCAATGAAAAGGAATTATCCTATGAAAAGCACTGCTGGAGAAAGTAAATTTTCTTATGCTATAATGATGACAAGAACGAATCAAGACACAATACCCCACGACTTGGGAATACGAGGTGACCGAATTGGCAGAATCACGAGAAGAAATCCTGATCTACACGCTTCTCCAGCAATCATCATTTGTACCAGTGGCAGATGTAGCCAATCAGATGGATGTATCTACCAAGACAATCTATCGTCTGGTCAAAAAATTAAATCAAGAAGAAGATGCCATTCTTATTGAAGCTGAAAAAGGCAAAGGCATCCGCATTAACTATCAGGTCTATCTGGAAAGTCATTACAACAAATCTCGCGGGAAAAAGCCTGCAATCAACGATTTTCATTATAATTTTTCCCCTATCGAACGTCGCCTGCATATCATGAAAGAGCTTCTTTTTCACGCACCACTCTCTTTGAGAGAAGACGATTTGTTCGACCAATACTATCTGAGCCAATCTGCTATCTATCTGGATGAGGACATTATCAGCAAAGGATTGGCAAAATACGGCCTGAGCCTGCAGAAAAAGAATGCCCGGCTATCCATTTCGGGACCGGAACATCAAATTCGCCAAGCCTTGATTTATCTTCTGACCAAGTTGAATCTAATTGATTTCAATGATTTAAAAAATATGGACGTCAATGTTAATCAACGAGATCTGCATTTTATCATCAGCCAGCTGGAACTCATCGAAAAGGAAATCAACAGCATTATCCCTGCGCCCTATAATGTCAATCTCTTAACCCATCTCTACATCTTGTTGTACCGGGCTGGAAAAGGTGATTTTGACCAGATACAGGCCGATAACCACAGTTCAGCCAGTTCCAGCATCTATTACCCATTGGCACAAAAAGTTACTCAAAATATAGAAGGATATATTTGCAAACAACTGCCGGATACGGAAACCGTCAATATCTGCAACTACCTGGCCAGTTCACGCATCGAATCGGAACGGGATACGGCCAATGATCAACACATTCAGTTTTCACCATTGACCCGCCAAGTCACACAGTATTATATCGATGAGTTTTCACGGAAATCCCGCATCCTGATTCAAAGCACTTCTCTGAAAGCCGAATTAGCCAGCCATATTTCTCCTATGCTGCATCGCCTGACTACAAAAGTATCCGTCGTCAACCCGATGCTCGATGACATTCAGCAGGAATACCAGGAAATCTACCAGTTCATCCGAGAAATTTCAGACCAGCTCCCCGATAAATTCGGACTGCCTGTCATCAACGATGATGAAGCCGGATTCATCACACTATACTTTGCCCGTTACATGGAAGAACATCCACGCAAAATTCGTATCGTTATTGTATGCACCACAGGCTTGGGCACTTCTGAGCTCCTGCGCACAAAAGTAGAGCGCTTCTTCCCGGAACTGGATATCATTGGCACAGCATCGCTCCGTTCCTTGACGCCAGAATGGATTACAGAAAAACGAATCGATCTGATTCTTACCACCATCCAGCCGCCAGAGGAATGGCCCGTACCGAGTGTTCTGGTCAATACACTGTTCATCAGCCGAGATCGGCAGAATGTGCGAAACATGCTGAATGAAATCTGGAACAAGCCTTCATCCCAGGAAGGATTTATCCCGGCCAACCGCATTCCAATCCTGCAGAGCAAATTGTCTTCTCGCGAAAAAAAAGACAGCTTCTTTCGAGAGATGTTAAAGGATGCTCCTGATGATGTCCGAAAAAATATGGATAAAATCCTCATATCACTCGACGAACGAGAAAAAATCGGCGATACATGCATCGCTTCTCACCTTGCACTGGCGCATACCCAGCTGCCATTTCTGTCCCAGCCGTATTTTGCCGTCAGTCTTCTAAAAAAAGATATTATCTGGGACACCGACCATAACATGGTAAATATCATCCTCATGATTTTACTGCCTACCGTCCCTGGCAGTAAAACCGTCGAACAATTGCACAACATCATGCGGCGGCTAGCCAATGATGATATTGTCCAGCAACTTCAAATGCATAAATCGCCAGAAGAAATCCGCAATATTTTATTTGCATAATAGAAAAGCCCTGTCTTTTATACAGACAGGACTTTTTCTATTATGCAAATTTCTGACCAGTCGTCTCTTCAAACTCTTGTTTCATCTGTTCCCAAGAATTTTCAATGTGATTCGTCAAGCCGAACAACCCGCTCTTGCCGATGACGTAAACATCCGGTTTAGCATCATGAATCGCTTTCCAATGGCTCTTATTGGTCGAACCATCGAGTTCAATTTCATAATGATAGGAATTTTGTTCTCTCAATGTTCTGAGCTCGCGAATCCGATCCAGCATCTTGTGGAGGAAACGCTGCCCGGCAAAGCCTGGGTCTACGGTCATAACCGTGATCTTATCCAGGATATCGATATACGGCATGATAGTGTCGAGCGGCGTTTCCGGATTCAATACAACGCCTGCTTTCAAACCAGCAGCATGGATTTGGTCAATCAAGCGAAAAGCAATGCCGTTAATCCGCTCCGCCGGCAGGCAGATGATTTCACACCGAATGTCAATCAGCTGCTGTACCCAGAAGCTGGGATCCATGACCATCAAATGGGCAGACATTGGTTTTGACGTCAGCTTCCTTGTTTCTTGAATAAACCAGGGAGACAAGCTGAGATTCGGGACGAAACGGCCGTCCATGATATCGACGTGGAACGAATCAATGTGCTGATCTAAAAAAGTAATTTCTTCTTTGAATTTATCGAGATTCATCGTCATCAGTGACGGGGATATACGTATGTGTTCCATGATTAAAAGACCTCTCTTTCTTCAAGATCTCTTCAGCTGATCTTGATATCGTCCATATTGATGTCTTCTTCTTCGTCCATACCAAAGTCATCTGCTGGAACTTCCACCGGAACATCTTTTTTAATCAGAGCATATACGGTACCCGTTACCACGATGTTAACGGCAAGTGCCATGATGCCGGCCATAGGATGAGACATCGTCGGAATCATGAGGAAACCGCCAAACGGTACGGTTGCATCTGCACCATAAACCATCGTGACTGCACCGCCGCAAGCACCACCGATTGCAGCTGCTGCAATACCACGAACAATATCATTCATGACAATTGGAATAGAGCCTTCTACGATATTTACAACACCCATCGGCACAGCGGATTTGAGCGTCTCAATTTCAGCTTCATTATAGATATTCTTGCGGAAAAGCTTTCCCATAAAATAAGCCAGGCCAAAACCGATTGGCGTTGCCGTATTGACGAGCTGCAAAGCCGTTACAGGCTCATTGACGCCCTGTGCCTGTAAGGTCAGTACGAAAGCAAAGCAAGTTTTGTTGATTGGTCCGCCAAAGTCAACGATGCAAAGTGCACCGAGTACCGCGCCAAGAATCAGATTCGAGGAAGTACCCATATTCTTCAAGAATCCCGTCAGCGCATCCGTGAAGGCGCCAACCGGCGTACCAATAATGTAAATCATGACAAGGCCACTGATCAGGGATGCAAGAAATGGAACAATAAGCGTCGGCATCAAGCCGCGTGCCCAATTTGGTACTTTAACCTTCTTGATAATACCAAGAGCCAGATAGCCAGCCATGTAGCCACCAATGATGCCACCAATGAAGCCTGCGCTGATTGCATTCGCCGCCAAGCCAACAACAAAGCCCGGTGCAATACCTGGTTTGCCAGCGATAGAACCAGAAATACCAGTAGCGATAATAACCGGCAACAGTCCCAGCGCCTTACCGCCCATGGTCGCCATAGCCTGCCAGAGCGTAAATTGGCCGGCTATCAATGTATCTTTTGCCGTTCCACCCAATGCCATGCCAATGGCAATGATAAAGCCTGCACCACAGACAATTGGAATCAGAAATGAAATGGCCGTTAAAAGATGCCCCTTTGGATTAGCCGCTTTCCATACCTCTTTCATCGACATGATGATATTCCCCCTACAATCCTATTTCTTTCAAAATCAACCGACTAATTCATGAAGCTTCGCAATCAGCTTATTCGGAGATTTAATGGCTACCTGGGTCGGAACTTTTACAACCTTCTTATTCGCAAAACGTTCCTCACCGGCAATTTTGACATCCACTGCCAGCAGAACAATATCCGCCTTGGCAATCTCATCTTCTGTCAAAGCATTTTCGATACCAATCGTCCCCTGCGTTTCAATCTTGACCTGATCTCCTGCTTTCTGTGCGGCAGCTTCAATTTTTTCCTGAGCGATATACGTATGTGCGATACCAACCGTGCAAGCAGAAACTCCAACGATATTCATGATGATTCCTCCCATGTTGTTAATAAAACGTATCAATGCTTGAATGCATTGCGGACATCAACCGGTGTATCCGCATGTAGCAATGCCTCGACAACAGAATCCCGGCCAAGTTTGCGGGCAAAAAGAGATAAGAGTTTTAAATGCTCCCGGGCAGATGCATCATCACTGCCAACTGCAAACAGGACAATCACACGCACGCCATGGTCATCCAAGGTTTCCCAATCGATTTCGTGATCGAGGACTGCAATTGAAACACCTATCTTCTGAACACCTTCGCTCTTGCCATGGGGAATGGCGATATATCCGCCGATTCCTGTTGCACCTTCTGATTCCCGTTGATAAACATCTTTCAAATACGTATCTGTATCTTTAAGATATCCCGCATGTGCCAGGCAATCTGTCATCTCCTGTAATGCTTCCTTCTTATCATTCGCCTTCAAGTGCGTAAGCACTGTATTTGGATCAATCACATCCAAAACATTTAACCCTTCCATGTTTCGCACCACCCTTTCGTCTATGTTTATATTATATCAATCGATTTTTATTACGATTTCTATTGGTTGTCCACTGCTGTGGTCATTTTATCCTGTCCACTGCAATGGACAGGATTTTCCAAGTACATCCCATCATCATGAGATCGTGTCAAAACTCGCTTCATCTTGCACTCTTGTAGTACAATGGTATCATAGCAATATAAAACGACTCATGCATATCGAAACTGCCTGAGCCGTAAAATCACCCCATATAAATACAGGAAAGAAAGGTGTCATCATCATGAAAATCGCAATGGCAAACGATCATGCCGGTACGAAGCTTAAGGAAGAAATCAAGGCATACCTTGAGAGCGAGGGACATGAAGTCAAGGACTTCGGCACGTATGACGAGGAGTCGTGCGACCTGTCGGATTTCGTTTATCCGGCGGCCAAGGCTGTAGCTACGGGAGAATGCGACCGCGGCATCTTTGTCGATGGCGTCGGCTATGGCAGTGCGATGATTGCCAACAAGCTGCAGGGCATCTTCGCCGTGGTCTGCCAGGATCCATTCTGCGCCGCACTTGCCCGTCAGCACAATGACAGCAATGTACTCTGCCTCGGCGGCAAGATCATCGGACCGGCAATTGCCATGGAAATCGTCAAGACCTGGATGCACACGGAACCCCTGACGGCTGAAAAATACCAGCGCCGCATCCAGAAGGTCAAGGCCATCGATGCCGCTCACTGCGTCCCGGTGAAATAAAGCATCATGAACGAACAGACTTTACACATCGGCTGCCATCTGTCTTCGGCCAAGGGCTTCCTCGCCATGGGCAGAGAGGCTGTCGCACTTGGAGCTGATGTCTTTGCCTTTTTCACGCGCAATCCGCGCGGCGGCCGAGCCAAAGAGCTCGATCCCGCGGATATCGAGGGCTTCCTCGCCTTTCAACAGGAACACGGCATCGGCACGCTTGTCGCCCATGCACCGTATACCATGAATGCCTGTGCCGCCAAGGAGAATCTGCGGACCTTCGCGCGTGAGACCATGGACGACGACTTAAACCGGCTCGACCATCTGCCGGGCAACCTCTACAATTTCCATCCCGGCAGCCACGTCAAGCAGGGCGCCGAAACTGGCATCGAATTGATTGCGCAACAGCTCAACGAAGTCCTGCACCCGGAGCAAAGGACCACGGTGCTGCTTGAGACCATGGCCGGCAAAGGCACGGAAGTGGGACGAAGCTTCGAAGAACTCCGCGCCATCATCGACCGCGTGGAACACGCGGAGCTGCTCGGCATCTGTCTCGATACCTGCCACGTCTGGGATGCCGGCTATGATATCCAGAACCATCTCGATGAGGTACTCACGGAATTTGACCGCATCATAGGGCTTTCACGCCTGCGCGCCATCCATCTCAATGACAGCCAGAATGGGCTCGGCAGCCACAAGGACCGCCACGCCCGCCTCGGAGAGGGCGAGATCGGCCTCGAAGCCCTGACCCGCGTCGTGCGCCATCCGGCGTTATGCCACCTCCCCTTCATTCTCGAGACACCAAACGATGCCGCTGGCTACGCCCGCGAAATCGCCATGATGCGCGAGTTTGCCTCAAAATAGAACGTACAAACGAACACATTGCCGTTACATCAGGCCTGACGTCCTTCTTTATATTCAGAAGGTGTCAGGCCTGTTATGCGTCGAAATACCATACTGAAATAACGAGTATCTTTATAGCCACAAAGCTCCGCAATTTCATAAATCTTGCGGTCACCGTCATGAAGCAGACGTATTGCCCGCCGTATACGGCACATGGTCAGATATTCTCCAAACGTATAATTCGTATATTTAACAAAAAGACGATGAAGATACGACGGACTGATTTTTACTATGTCGGCTACGTCACGGATCGTCATATTGTTTTGACACTCAGTTTCCATATAACAGATAGCTTTTTCCAGATATTGATTTTTACTCTTACCTTCTCCAAAGTTACGAAATATATCCAGCTGGCTTCCATTTGCCAGCTCTATTTTCTTGCGCCTTTTTTCTTCATCCACGTAAGAAGCCGCTTTCCGAACAGCTTCAAGCAACTCATCATCATCAACGGGTTTTAACAGATAGTTACGCACCCCTAAACGAATCGCCTGCTGTGCATAGGAAAATTCTCCATACCCCGATAAGATAATATATTCAACATGCATCTCTCTTTGCATCTTTTCGATTAGTTCCAGGCCCGATTCACCCGGCATGCGTATATCGACGATTACAATATCCGGCTGTAATTTCCGCATGATTTCCATGCCTTCCTGTGCATTGGCAGCTTCTCCTACAACCTGACATCCCACTTCTTCCCAGGGCGTCATAGAAACCAGCCCCTGTCGCTGGATCTGCTCATCATCAATCACAACAACTCGTTTCAAGACTGCGGTACCGTTACTGAAAACTTATAAAAAGCCATAGTCTATTGATGAAAAACTGACTTTTACGTTTCATTCCTCGTTCATCGCATTCGTTTTTGCCATCCCGAAGGACAAGCTACTCACGTTTGATATAATGCTCCGGAGGCTTTGACATGACACTCCTTACCATCGCAAGAAGGCACGTCTGTTCCCGACTAACGAATCGGTACATATCTGCATGGACTTCTTTCTAGTAGTTTGCCAATTTCACTTGCTCTGCTTCCCCATAACGTTTGAGGTTCAGCGCTGCCTGGAAGTCACGATCGATTATATTGCCACATGCAGGACAAATATACGTCCTTTCCAATAGGTTCAGTTCTTTCTTTACATGACCGCAGATAACACAAGTTTTGGAGCTCGGATACCATCTATCTGCTATGACAACGGGTATCTTGGCCCAGTGTGCCTTGTATTCAATCTGTCTGCGGAATTCATAAAGATTCTGTTCCTGAATCTTCTCGGATAAATATCGATTCTTCATCATACCACGGACATTCAAGCCTTCGAGGCATACAAAGCTTGGTTTTCGCTTTATGATTGCCGCCGTAGCCTGATGAACGTGATTCTGGCGGATGCATGCCAGCCTGTGATTGATCCGCAAAAGCTGCTTTTCACTTTTTATAAGGTTGCTCGTTTTGCAGTAACTATCTCCTTTCTTATTCATCTGGTATTTTCAAGAAAAAAAGACGCTGCAACCGGCGTCTTTTTTTCTTGAGTCTTCTTATTGCACGGGTCTTGTTGATATTCTTGACCTTAGTGGCGTCAGAGAGTATCGCCAAGTCCTTGATGCCTAAATCAATGCCAATTCCTTCTGAGCGAGCATATCGCCATTTCTTGCAAACAAACGACAGTCCGCGCAAAGGTTCCAGCTTTCGGGCTGTCTGTATCCCTACCGAGAGCCACCAGCGCTCACCATCGAACGCAATCCGCGGGTTCGTGTATTTCGCTCGGACAGGAATCCTGTTCCTTTCAGCAAGCCGGATCCAGTTCAAACGCTGACGGTTCTTCCGCCTGCTTCCTGCAAGGCTTTCCAGCTTGACATGTGTCCCTGTGAATTGGATCTTGACATTGTCCTGATAGAAGCGGAAGTCCCCGTTCTTCTTGCTCCTGAACTTGGGATGCCCGTTCATGTCATAGACGGTCAATCTCTTGCCGATGCGAGTATAATGAGTAACTTTCTTCGAGAAATACTTAATGTAGCCGGGCTGCTTCTGCTTGCAGAAGAAATTCTTGTAGGCAATACATAAATCTTTGATGGCCTGCTTCGTGACGTTATTTGATACATTCAGGAGCCACTTGTTTTCCTCTGAATGGCGCAGAATCGTGAATGCTTTTCGAAGCTCACTGTCCGTCTGGATTTTGCGTTCTTCACGGAAATTATCCATCTGCTTGTCCAATGCCCAATTGTAAGCACATCTTGCAGCACCAGCGAACTGGAATAGCTTAGTTCTCTGTTTGTTGTTCGGCAACAGCTGTACTCGGATTGACTTGATCATCTGAATCAT
>NZ_QRVW01000020.1:28585-48828 GCF_003458855.1 Mitsuokella sp. AF21-1AC | reverse complement strand
AAGAGCTCGTCATTTCGCATCGAGCAATCCAGATGGAGCGGTGTGATGGCGTGTTAAAGGGCGAACTTGTCATATACACCGGGTGATTTAGCGTTTACCTAAAAACGAGATGCCCGGTCATGAGCATCTCGTTCTTGGTGTCTGGATTTTATTCGGCTAGTCAGAAAGCTAAGCCGTTGTCTTTTGCGATTTTGCGGACGTCTTCGAGTGAGAGATTGGTCGAATCGGTTATGACGCCTACGGGAAGGCCTTTCTTTAAGAGAGAAAGTGCAATTTTCCTTGTAGCTTTGCGTTCGCCACGTATTTCGCCAACTGCAATGCCGTCGGCGAAGCCGTCTTCTTTCGCGACTTCGAGTGCGCGTTTCTGATCCCATTTGAAGTTGACCATATCGAACACCTCACTTTCATTTTTCTGGAAATAGTCTGCCAGGATATCGTGTGTCTTGCAATAGGTGATGGCCTGACGGATCGCGGTTTTGAGCTCGAGTCCGTCCTGGATGCCATCACGGACTTTCTGTACGAAGATGCTGTAACAGCGCAGCTCGTAGCAGGAGTCGAGAAGCTTATTTTGGGTGGAGTAGTTGATGTTGTAGCAGTTGACAGTAAGTTCCAAGGAGTCAGCCGCATGGGAGAAGGCGCTGGAAAGGCGGAGCTTCTGATCGTCGGGTTCATCCTGGCTGCCATTGTAGAAGACATAGAATTCCGGCGCGGGAATGTGAATGAGGCTTGAGCGGTAGATGAGTTCCAAGGAGTCGAGCTGGCGGCTGTAAAGCTTGGCGATGTACCAGAGCATGCGCAGCGGCATATTGGGGTTCCAGGAGCTTTGATGCTCCATGATGATGATGTCGCGGTCACCGATGCGGAAGCTGATGTCGTTCTTGATGTCATTGAAGAAAACGCCGCGCAAGGTTGTGATCGTGATGTCCTTCGGTGAAACGTCTCGGCCGGTCAGGGCCGAAAGGGGGCCATGGGCAAGGTTCCGCGCATATTTCGATTTGCATGGAAATGGCAAGTTGCTGCGAGCAGGCACCCCTTCAGTCAGCTTCGCTGACAGCTTCCCCAAAGGGGACGCCATCTGTACAAGCCCCCAGCCGTCCCCGCGCACGGGGAAGGGGGACCGCGAAGCGGTGGAAGAGGTCCATGGATGACGGGCAGCAACGTTACTCGATTGCAGGTCCGCACAAGCGTCGCAGCCCCGCGCACGGGGAAAGTGGCCAAGGGGCCGATAGGGGGAGATGCGAGCGGAAGGGTAAATCATTCACCGAGAAAAGCTTGATACATACTTCAGAGTTGATTGATTTTTCTTTATTTTTATGATATGCTATGTTTAGATAAAAGGGTTACTGATGTGCAAGAACCGCCCTGCAGCTGCTGTGTTGCAGGGCGGTACTACATACTGACATGTGGTACGATGCGTTAGAGGAGGGATTTTTATGCGTAAGCGTCAACTGACCAGGCTGCTCTTGGCCGGGCTCTGCACGATCTCGCTCTGGGGCGTGCCGCTGCCGGCCGGAGCCACCGTTGAAACGGGCACCGACACGAAAATCAACTACACGATGAATTATCCGCTCGTCTACACGCAGAACCCGGACGCGCAGGAAGCGATCAACTCGGATATCTACACGTATATCGCGGACTTCCGCGCGGCTTATGAGCGCGGCGACTTCATCGACGGCAGTTTCTCGTATGAGGTCAAGTACGAGGATGAGCAGGTTGTTTCGCTCGTCATCTGCGAGTACAAATGGACGGGCGGCGCGCACGGCATGCCGAATTACATCGGCCTCAACTACGACAAGGCGACAGGGGAGAAGCTGCCGCTATCGTACTTTGTCAGACTGACGCCTGCTGACCGCGTGCAGGTCCTGGGCTTCCCAGTTTACAATGCCCGCGATGAAGTCATCCCCGACAAAGACTTGAGCCAGTACCGCTGGGATAATGCGATCAGCACGAATTACTACATGCTCGGCAACGGCGACCTCGCGCTCATTTACCAGCCTTACGACCTGGCCCCGTATGCCGCCGGCGTCACGCATATCAAGCTGACGGCCAAATGGATCGATTATTTCAACCGCCGCAACAATGCCGAATGAAGCGGTTGGACGGCCGTGCACACCGTGAGTCCGCGGGCGGCGCCGACTGCCAGGGAGCATCTCCATGCATTTGGGAGATGCTCCTTTTTGCTGCGCCGCTTGCCGCGCTAAGGAAGCGTCCGAAAAAATCGGGAAGAAGTTTTGTATTTGAGCGCAGAATGTGGTACATTAGTTGTAAATTAGATTTTACTCCTGGCACGCATGCACGCATGTACGCATACGCATGTCAGCAGGTCAGCATATGAGATGCTCACAAAGGACGGATTCTTCTATGGAACGCAAACAGGAACGCAAACAGCAGCGAAAACAACTTCTTTTATTCTCCAGCGTCGCCGGATTCCTCGCGGCCTGCTTCGTCGTCGGCCTCGTATTCCTCGGCGGCCGCCTCTCGGGCAGTTCGGCCGCAAACCGGCTTTTGACGCCGCCGACGCCGCTCGAGCAGGCACAGCAGGATTACGCGGGCGTCACGATCACCTACACGTTTGGCGACAAGAGCGAAACGCTCACGGGCGACCGCATCGTCTCATGGCTCCGGGAGGACGATACGGCTGCGTCCGGCGTTTCCTTTGACCAGCAGCAGGTCAAGGCGTTCATCAAGGAGCTGGCCGACAAATACGACACGGCCTATACCGTGCGCAAATTCCACACGAGTACGGGGCAGGACATCGAGATTTCGCAGGGCGATTACGGCTGGCGCATCGATCAGGAGCAGGAAATGACGCATCTTCTGGAGCTGCTCGCCGCGAAGGAGAGCACGACCTGCGAGCCCGTCTACGCGCAGACGGCGGCCGTCCATGCCAAGGAGGACTGGGGCACGACTTACATCGAGGCGAGCCTCTCCGCGCAGCAGCTCTGGCTCTATAAGGACGGCAAATGCATCCTTGAGAGCTATTTCGTCTCGGGCAATCCGACGCAGGGGTACGCGACGCCGAAAGGCATTTACGGCCTGACGTACAAGACGCGCGACGCCATGCTGAGCGGCCAGGGCTACGACTCCAAGGTCAAGTACTGGATGCCCTTCAACCGCAACGTCGGCCTGCACGACGCTCCATGGCGCAAGACCTTCGGCGGCCAGATCTACAAGCGCAGCGGCTCCCACGGCTGCCTCAATCTCCCGCCCGCCAACGCCGCCGCCATCTACAAGAACGTCGACAAGAATACCCCGGTCATCGTCTATTGAGCATGTGTGCATCAAAATAACATAAAACATAAAAATGGTTATGTACTGCCGTGGCGGTTCATAACCATTTTTGTGTGTTTCATGAGTGCTTCGCGTGCTCAGAAGATGCCGAGCACATGCCAGTAGGTCTGGGCGAAGATCAGCATGAGGACGTAGCCGATGATCGTGAGCGGCAGGCCGACTTTGATGCAGTCCTTGGCCGAGAACGTCTCGGTCGAAAACGCGAGGATGCCCTGCGGCGAATTGACCGGCAGGATGAAGCCGAAGCTGACGACGAACTGCAGCACCATGGTGATGCCGACGATGTTCAGGGCGTCGTTGCCGAGGCCCTGCAGCACGGCAATCATGATCGGGATCATGGAGGAGGCGACGGCTGTCGCGCTCGCGAAGCCGAGATGGACGACGATGAGGAAGAGCGCGAGGATGGCAAAGACCATGAAGACGCTCATGCTGGCCAGTCCGAAAACGTCCATGAGCTGGTTCGCGAGCCAGGCGGCGGCCTTCGTCGAGAGCAGTGCCGAGCCCATGCTGATGCCGACGCCGAAGAGGATCAGCGTGCCCCACGAGATGCGGGCCTGGGCTTCCTTCCAGTTCATGATGCCGATGCCCGGTAGCAGCATGATTGTGACGGCAATGACCGTTGAGGTCGTCGTGTCGAGCGGGTGCAGCGTTTTTTCCGTCACCCAGAGGAAGAGCAGTGCGAGCGAGATGACCATGAGTTTTTTCTCGGCGGGCTTCATGGGGCCGAGGGCCGCGCGTTCCTTACGGACCGTCTCGTCGCCGCCCGCGACTTCCATCGTTTCCGGCGGCAGCATCTTGAGGCAGACGAAGTAGAGGATGACGGACATGATGACGGCATACGGCGCCGCCGCGAGGAACCATTCGGCCCACGAGATCGTCGCACCGAGCTGTTTCTCGATGAAGCCGAGGGCGACCATGTTCTGCGCGGCCGCCGTCTTGATGCCGATGTTCCAGATGCTCGCCGCCTGGATGGTTGCGACCATGAGCAGGGCGGCGAAGCGGCTGTCTTTCTTCATCTTGAAGGCCGAGATGATGCCGAGGACGATCGGCACGATGCAGCCGACGCGCGCCGTGGTGCTCGGCACGAAGAAGGCGAGGATGAAGCCGACGAAGATCATGCCCGCGAGGATGCGGTTCGTCTTCGCGCCGACCTTCGAGAGGATGAAGAGGGCGATGCGCCGGTCAAGCCCCGTGTGCATCATGGCCGCCGCGAGGAAGAGCGCCGCACCGACGAGCACGGCGCCGTTGCTCGTGATGCCGCCGAACGACATGCCGACGGCTTTTGAGGTTCCCAGAAGTTTCATGGGGTCCTGCGGATTCGGGCTCATGCCGAGGCAGAGGATCATCAGTGTCGCGATGATGGCGGCGCTGACCGGATAGCTCACGGCCTCCGTGATCCAGACGATGATGGCAAAGATCAGGATGCCCAGCATGCGATGGCCGGCCGTGGTCAGATCGGCTGGTGTCGGTAGCAGGAAGACGACGAGCATCGCGAGGACCGCAAAGAGGAGTCCGTATTTCTTCGAAAACGAAGTGGCAGTTTTTTCATTTGACATAATAATCACCTCTATGTATCCCTGAATGAAATACAAAATATACCTTTTAGTTCTAGCATTCACCATGAACGGGAATTTTCCTGCTTGAACCGTAAAAGTGTACAGTATACAGTCTTTTGACAGACAAAAATCGGCCCATGTCACAGGAAACAAAACTGCGCTTCTTCGTCCCAGCAGATAATCATTGGACACCATCCGTTTCGGTTGGATCATGAACAACGAAATTCCCGGCATCCATGCGTTTTGCTGCCGCTCGAAGATGACATTGATTGGTCTCACTGTAGAATGGATCGCCAGCTGTAACGCGGAATGGGATTGCACGATCTTTGACGAGACGTTTGGTAAAAATAATGATGGCAGCCGACATTGTAAGCCCCATCTCTTCGCAAATGGATTCTGCCTGTCGTTTCAGAAAGGGAGTTTGCACTCCGATTATTAACTGATTATTATTTTATAGTTGACGATAGCCGGATAAAGGCGTATCCAATGAATCGTGAAAATTCTACGATTAGGAGAGGGTATGCCATGAAAAAACTCGAACTTCGCGAAATGGTGCTGTGTGCGTTGTTTATCGCACTGATTACGGTCGGCACGTTCATCCGCATTCCGGTGGGAACGGATGTCTACACGCTGCAATTCCTGTTTACGCTGCTCGCGGACCTGATGCTCGGCGCGCGGCTCGGGGCCCTCGCGGTCGGTGCCTGTATCCTGCTCGGCCTCGTTGGCATGCCGGCCTTGTCACCATCAACAGTGCCGTCTTGACGATCGAGCATCTGCGGGCGCGGGAGATCCCGATTCGCGGACTGATTTTCAATCATTACGTGCCGGGTGACCTCATGCAGGATGACAACGCCGCCATGATCGAGGTCCTGACGGGTGTGAAGGTCGTGGCGTATGTCAAAGAGGGGGATACCGACCTCAATATCGATGTGGATCTGCTCAAGAGTCTCTACGCATAAAGGAGGACGGACTCCATCAAAAAAGGCACTGCTCGCTTGGCAGTGCCTTTTTTGATGGAAAATGGGAAAAGTCTGGCGGTCTTTTTATCCATCCGGTGCGCCGATGCGATCAGGATTCGTTGACGCGCTTGCCGGTGATGTGCTCGGGCGTCAGTTCCAGCATGAGTATGCGCGGTCCGGCATGTTTGATTTCGTTGTCGAGATACGCCTTATCCTGCGTGAATTTCTCGCCGAGCAGGCGGGCAAGGTGCAGGGCTGCTGCGTGATCGTCGAGCACCTTCATGCGGCCGAAGACGATCACGCTGCGGAACGTCAGCGACCAGGAAACGCCGTCTTCGTGATGTCCTTCGCCCGTGACGCAATACGACACCTTGTCGCAGGCGCGGATGGCATCGAGTTTGTGGCCGGCCACTGCGCAGTGGAAATAGAGTCTGCCATTTTCCTCATTGTAGTAATGGTCGAGCGGCACGCCGTAGGGATAGCCGTCATCCCCGAGGACGGACAGCACGCCGCGCTTTTCGTGCTTGAGAATCTGGATGCACGCTTCGTCTGTAAGCTGCTGCTTGAATCGTCTCATCTTGCGAAACATAAAAAACCTCCTGTTCTCCATCAATCCTGATAATGATTGCGACATTGGATGATTTCCAAGCGGTCATCCAAGATTCGATAAACGAAGCGATTCTTTTTGTCGATACGTTTGCTGTGCCATCCGCCGTCCAAATAGCGTAATGGTTCATCCTGTCCGCTGCTATCATAGCCATGCCGTTTGATGTCACGAATGAATGTATGTATTTTCGGTTCCGGCATCCATGCGTTGGGCCGCCGCTTGGAGATGCCGCTGATTGGTTTCACTGTAGAATGGGTCACCGGCCGTGACGCGGAACGGGATTGCGCGATCTTTGACCAGGCGTTTCGTGAAAATGGTAACGGCGGCTGACATCGTAAGTCCCATTTCTTCGCAGATTGCTTCTGCTTGCCGCTTCAGATCCGCATCAATGCGGATGGTCATGGTTGCGTTTGTAGCCATAAAATCATCTCCTTTTTATTTAATTATATCACAATGTGCTAACATTGTACAACGATAAGTGAGTGTTTCGGAGCAGCGTCGGGCGGCACACGGGCAATGGCTGGCTTGTTGCGGGAAATGCCATGGCGCCAGGGATGAGACAAGACTTGCAAGACGGCAGGAATCACGTATAATGATAGAGAAGCAAATACATTGAAAAACAGGTGGGGATTAGCATGGATATGGATAAGCGGGCCGAACAGGCCGTGGCGTATAAACACGAGAACTGCAACTGCGCGCAGGCGGTGCTCTTGGCTTTTGCCGGGGAGCTCGGCAAATCGGAGGAAGAGCTCCGGGCACTCGGCTCGGGTTTCGGCATGGGCATGGGTTGCACGGAGGCGACGTGCGGCGCGCTCTGCGGCGTGGGCATGGTCATGGGGCTCCTCAATAAAAGCGGCAGGCCGACGGCTGCCGTCATGCGCGATATCCTGCACGAGTTCGAGGAAAAAGCTGGTGCCACCATCTGCAAAGACCTCAAGGGCATCGAGACGGGCAAAATGCTCTGCTCCTGTGACGACTGCGTGCGCCATGCCGTGCGCGCCGCAGAGCAGCGCCTTTGATACATGTTTGATACATTTAGGAGGATACGGATGAACCTGGAAAAGATGGATTTCCCGCTGACGGTATGCAAGCTGGATGCAATGGACAAAGTGGATACAAAATCAGATTTCTTTTTCCTCGCCAAGACAGACGAGGAACTCTCCCTGGTCTGCAAGACGGAGGACGCGCCCTCTCAGACGACGGCGCGCGAGGATGGCTGGCGGGCCTTCCGCATCGAGGGCACACTGGATTTCTCGCTCATCGGCATCCTGTCCAAGCTTTCCACGATCCTCGCCGAAAACAAGATCGGGATTTTTGCCGTCTCTACCTATAACACGGACTACATCCTGGTCAAGGAAGAGAACTTCGCAAAAGCGATGGCTGTCCTGCAGGAAAACGGCTATGCAGTCAAATGAATAAAGGAGTTATTCACGCTTGAGCGACCAATATAAGAACGACTCTCGTTCGATGCCTATCCAGAGACATCGTTCGAGAGTCATTTTTATTGGCTGCATATTTATCAATCATAGCTGGGCAGATGTTATTGGATGCGATGGGCTGCCCGGAAGCGTTGCGGTGCCAAGCCTGTTGTACGATGAAAGATCTTGGTGAAGTAACTGATGTCATGGAAGCCTGTCGCAGTGGCAATCTCGCTAGAAGTCATATCGGTGGACAGGAGAAGCGATGATGCCCGCTGGATGCGGTAAGTTTGCAGGTAGTTCATCGGCGATGTGCCGACTGTCTTCTTGAAGCTGCGCAGCAGGACGCTTTCGCTGCAGGCGGCCAGGTTCATCAAGGTCTGATTCGAGATGGTCTCTGCGTAATGCTGCTCGATGTACTGCAGGAGAAGCTTCATCCGCTCAAGCAGGTTGGCATTGCGAGAAATTGAGGTTGGGGCTGAAGGAAGATTCTGGCATAGGATATGTAGTGCCTTGGAGAGTATATAGCGTGCTTCAATCGTGTAATCTTCGGTCTCTTGCGTGATAGCATCCCAGGCATGCATCATCAGATGGGCGATTGCTATATGCCAAGGTTCGTCCCCTTTCATGAGCAGGAAAGGCAGGTCCTGTCTGCTGTAGAAGGGAAGAACCAACTCCTGCCAGTAGCACGACTGCGGGGAGCCTGCAATCAGGTCGGGATGGACGACGAGCGAGCGCAGGACGCTCGGCTTGTGAAGGGAATGCGAGACAGAATGCAGGACACCTGCGTTTATCAGGATGCCTGCTCCCTGCCGCAGCGTGATTGGCTCTGTGCCGACATGGAGATGGATGGTGCCATTGAAGGCTAGGATGTATTCAAATTCATCGTGCCAATGGATGGGAACGCCTGTACAGGCCATATCATCTTCATAGCATGCCACGGGAAATAGAACACTACCGTGCCGCGTGATTTCTTTTTGATTCTTGTCTGTGTGCAGGGTGCAGTGCAAGTCGACCATATTACGTCTCCTTTTATCTCAGATTGACGGTATCATCATATAAAATGCCTGTATTTATCTATGAATTCATATTTAAAGACGATATAATCATATCATCAAGTGAGGAGGAAGACAATACATGGTACATTTGCTCTTAGCAATCATCTACATTGCCTTTATCAGTCTGGGCTTGCCGGATTCGCTACTCGGGGCTGCCTGGCCGGTCATGCACGAAGACTTGGGGGCGCCGCTGTCTTATGCGGGCATCATCTCGATGATTATTGCCTTCGGGACGGTCGTCTCGAGCCTGCAGAGCGACAGGCTGACGCTCCGGCTCGGCACGGGGAAGGTGACAGCCATCAGCGTCGCCATGACGGCTGCTGCCCTGTTTGGCTTCTCGGTATCCAGTGAGTTTTGGATGCTCTGTCTCTGGGCCGTTCCCTATGGGCTCGGCGCCGGCGGTGTGGATGCCGCGCTGAACAATTATGTGGCGCTTCACTACAGGAACTGGCATATGAGCTGGCTGCACTGCATGTGGGGCGTCGGTGCAGCGACAGGACCGTACATCATGGGCATGGCGCTGGCGATGGGGAAGGGCTGGCCGGCCGGCTACCATATCATCGCTGTGATGCAGGTCGTCCTGACCATTATCCTGTTTGCCAGCTTGCCGCTCTGGAAGGAGCGGAAGAACGACGTGCAGGCAGCCTATGCGGATAAGCGCAAGCCGCTCTCACTGCGCGAGATCTTCCGGATACCGGGCGCGCGTGAGATACTGGTCGCCTTTTTCTGCTACAGTGCGGTCGAGCAGACCTGCGGCCTCTGGGCGAGCAGCTTCCTGAATCTCAGCAAGGGTATCTCGGCGGAACAGGCGGCGAGTTTTGGCGCGATGTTCTTCATCGGCATCACGGTGGGGCGCGCCATCAATGGCTTTCTCGCGATGCGCATGCATGACGAGAGCATGATCCGGATGGGGCAGGTGCTGATCCTGCTCGGCATCGTGACGGTGATGCTCCCCGCAAGTGAGACGTTCGCATTGGCTGGCCTGATCCTGATTGGGCTTGGCTGTGCGCCGATTTATCCCTGCATCATCCACTCGACTCCGGCACACTTCGGCAGGGACAAGTCGCAGGCGATCATCGGCGTCCAGATGGCAGCCGCCTACATCGGCACGATGCTCATGCCGCCGCTGTTCGGCATTTTGGCCAACCATCTGTCGATATCCCTGCTGCCAATCTACTTGCTCGTGCTCTTAGCCATCATGGCGTTCATGCACGAGCGCCTCATCCAGAAGACTCGCTGAGCAAAGCGGCTGACAAGCGAAAGGAGCGATACAGTTGTACGCAGATTACCATTTACACAGTGAATTTTCCGATGATTCCAAGGAACTGATGGAGAGCCAGATCGAGAAGGCCATCGAACTGGAGCTCGATGAGATGTGCTTCACCGATCATGTCGACTACGGCATCAAGCGCGACTGGGATGACCCGCGCGGTATCGAGTGGCGTCAGGGCGATGGCATTTCCTCAGGAGATGCGGAGCGCGAGCCGCTCGCCAACGTCGATTATCCCCGCTATTTTACCAAGCTTGCGCTCATGCGGGCGGCCTATGGCGATAAGATCAAGATACGCTCGGGACTGGAGTTTGGCATCCAGTCCATCACGGTGGACGATTATGAGCGACTCTTTGTCAAGTATCAGGATGAGCTGGATTTCGTGCTGTTCTCGATGCACCAGGTTGACAATAAAGAATTCTGGAATCAGGACTTTCAGTGCGGGCGGAGCCAGAAAGAATACAATGAAGCGTACTACGAGGAAATCTTCAAGACGATGAAGGTCTTCAAGCATTACTCCGTCCTGGCGCATCTCGACCTCCTGGTACGCTATGATAAGGCAGGCCGCTATCCCTTTGACAACGTGAGAGACCTAGTGGCTGAGATTCTCAAGCAGGCTATCGCAGATGGCAAGGGCATCGAGGTCAATACCTCATCCTGGCACTATGGCTTGTCTGACACACAGCCGAGCCGTGACATCCTGCATCTCTACAAAGACCTTGGCGGACGTATCATCACAGTTGGCTCCGATGCCCATCAGACTTCCTATCTAGCCGCCCACATCAAGGACGCCTATGCGATTCTCCGTGATGAGATTGGCTTTACAGAAATCGCGACATTTGAGCATATGCAGCCTATTTTCCACAAGCTCAGATGATTTCGTGGATTGACAGCAGGTGCCTCCATCTGTTATACTGATGCTACAAACGAATAGCGAAGGGGAGTAACCTCTTTGGTCTGCCGTCAACAAGCATGCCGCGCGAGCGGCTGGTGGCAGCGTTACGGATGTAACAGGTGAGACTTTCGCATGATACCCGGTTTTCGGATACCATGCGGAGGTCTCTTTTTGTTTGTTGCCTGTGTATTAGTTGAGAGAGAAAGGAATCTACACCATGGAAATCTTATCGATGCAATTCCTCATGGCCCTCGGCACGATTGTCCTGATGGACCTGTTGCTCGGCGGCGACAATGCCGTCGTCATCGCGATGGCGGCGAACAAGCTGCCGGAGAACCTGCGCAGGAAGGCCATCCTCATCGGCACGGCCGGTGCCGTCATCATCCGCCTCGTCATGACGCTCGTGGCCGTGTGGCTTTTGACCATCCCGTACCTGCAGGCCATCGGCGGTCTGATCCTCTTGCCGATTGCCGTGAAGCTGCTCGTGCCGGAGAAGAAGGATGAGCACGTTGAATCATCGGACAGCCTCATGGGCGCGGTCAAGACCATCATCATCGCCGATGCCGCGATGGGCGTCGACAACGTGCTGGCCATTGCGGGCGCGTCGCACGGCAGCTTCCTGCTCGTCGTCTTCGGCTTCCTCATCAGCATCCCGATCATCGTGGGCGGCAGCACGCTCATCGGCAAGATCATGGACCGCTTCCCCATCGTGCTCTACGCCGGCGCCGGCCTCCTCGGGTGGACGGCGGGCTCCATGATCGCCCACGACAAGATCCTCGGCACGATGCTCACGAGCACCGTCGGCGACTGGGCTGCCATCGCCCTCCAGGCCGTCCTCGCCGCAGGCGTCGTCTTTATCGGCCTCGCCCTGAGCCGCCGCGCCAAGAGCCAGACGGCCTGAGCCTAGAGAAAAAAACTGCCCTCACCTTGATGGTGAGAGCAGTTTTTTTTACGGCCAGGCGATGCCGTCGCCGTAGAAGTCACTGGGATGATCTACAGTCTGGACGGTCATGAGGACAGGTATCTCGACCTGGGCGGCAATCCACTTCTGCAAGCGGTCGGCTTCTTCTGGGCGGAGCGGCTCTTTGACGATGACCTCGACCATGAAGCGCTTGTGGTCTACTTTTTTCTCTGTTTTTGGCTGATCCTTCTGGGGCGTTACGGATGTCAATGTGCCGCCCTGGATGGAGAGAACCTCGGGGAAGAGAAGAGGGCCCTGTTGTGTGAGGATCTCGATGGTCTGCTGGTCTGCGCTCGCGCGCTTGTAGGCTGGGTAATACTGCGCGGAGAGGTTCTTGTAGGAGATTTCCTTTTCGGAAGTGCTCTGCTTCTCAAGCCGTGCATTGATGAGATTCTGGACTTGCTCGCGGTCGAGTTCGCGCTGCCCCTGTATGACGACGAGCTCGAGGTCTTGGAGCCTGTTGCGCGCGTGCAGTTCGTCCTGCAGGGCGGCAATCTCTTTCTCGGTCAGCAGCGTGCCCACGAGATCGACGGTGAGGACGTGGTCCTTTACGGTGTAGGAGACAACGCTCGTCGTCTGGAAGACCATATCCTCGCTGATGAAGCTCTTGACCTGCATGTCGCGCAGATTCTCCTCGACCATCTGATAGGCGAGATAGATGCTCGGCGCCGTGATCAAGATGCCGAGAGCCGCCAGGATGAGGCGCTGCCGCTGGAATTGTGAGGCCTCGACATCACCATGCGATGGGACGCCGAGGAGTTTGAAGACAAGGAAGGCCGCGAGTGCGATGAAGAAGGCGTTGATGAAAAAGAGGTACATCGCGCCGAGGAAGAAGGGGTAATGGCCGGATGCCAGCCCGTATCCTGCTGTGCAGAGCGGCGGCATCAGAGCGGTGGCGATGGCCACGCCGGGGATGACATTGCTCTTCTCCTGACGCGTATTGCCAACGGCCCCCGCAATGCCGCCGCACAGGGCGACGATGACATCCCAGATGGTGGGAGAGGTGCGTGCCAGAAGCTCGTCCGTCGAGTAGGCTAGCGGTGAGATGGCGAAGTAGAGGGAGGCCGTCAGGATGGCAAAGCCAACCTGGAAGGCAAGCTTGATCACGGATTGCCGGATGAAGTGCATATCGTATGTGGCCATGCCGTACCCGATGGCCACAATCCCGCCCATGAGCGGGGAAATCAGCATAGCGCCGATGATGACGGCGACGCTGTTCATGTTCAGGCCGACACAGGCAATCATGATGGCCATGACGAGGACGACGAGATTTGTCCCCGATACCGTCGCATCCGCAAGGATGCGCTGGTTGATTTCTTGGATGGAGGCGGCGCCTCCCTTTAGATTGAATAGATCACGCCACATCATTTCATCTCACATCACCTTTCACCGGAGACGTCACGTCTCATCGTTCTTCTTGTCGAATAGGTACAGATTGTGCTTGCTGTTGGCAATCATGCGGATATAGCGCTCGTACTGGCGCAGGACATCGGTCAGCATCTCTTCGCGGCGCATGTACTTGAGACTGTAACCGCGCCTGCCGTCGGCAAAGTAGCAGACCGGCTCGAAGTCATCTACCGTATCCATCTTCGGAAGGAGGTCGGAGGAGACGACCATCTTGGAGACGGCGTGTTCCTTGCAGCCGACACCGTAAAGGAAGTCGCGGAGGCGGCCGCTTTCGACGATGAGTTCACAGTACGGGAGCCCGTCTTCTTCACCGCTGCGGATCTGTGCCGCAATCCCGTTCTTCGCAAATTCCGCCTGCAGTTCCTCAAAGGCGGGATCGGCGACATCGCGCAGGAAGGCCCTCACATCCTCGAGCTTTCCCGTGGAGACGACCTTTTTCAGGCGTGCCTGCCAGTGTTTGCCGTCCCAGTAGGCCGTGCTCTTAGAGAGGTTCCGGCTGAAATACGAGTCATCTACCCAGAGGCCGCGCAGCAGGCAGAAGGCCATGACGACCATGATGAGGGAGAACGGCAGTGCCATGATGACCGTCATGGTCTGCAATGCTTCAAGCCCGCCAGAGTAGAGCAGGCCGATGGCCAGCACGGCGAGCATGCTTCCCCAGAGGATGCTCTGCCATCTCGGGAAAGTGCTCTTACCCTGCGAGGCGATGGAGTTGATGACGAATATGCCGGAATCGGCCGACGTGATGAAGAAGATCGCAATGACCAGGATGGCTATAAGCGATGTGATGGCAGGAAGCGGCAGCTGGTTGAGGAACAGGAATAAGAGGCGGTCTGTTTCCTCGGCTGCCTGTGTCAGCATGCCTGCCGTCTGTGCATCCATCCAGATGGCGCCGTTGCCGAAGACAGTCATCCAGAGCAGGTTGAAGACAGTCGGGATCAGCAGGACGCAGACGACGAATTCGCGGATCGTGCGCCCGCGGGAAATCTTGGCGATGAACAGGCCGACGAACGGTGCCCAGGAAATCCACCAGGCCCAGTACATGATGGTCCAGCTCGTGAACCACTCTTCCTTGGTGCTCTCATAGGCAAAGGTGCGGAAGGACAGCTCTACGATGTGCGTCAGGTAGTAGCCGATGTTCTCGGTAAAGGCGGCCAGGATGTAGACGGTCGGTCCTGTCAGCAGCACGAAAAGCATGAGGGAGATGGCCAGGATCAGATTGCCCTGACTCAGGTAACGGACCCCTTTGCCAACGCCGGAGATAGAGGACAAGACGGCAGCTCCGATGGACAGCAGGATGATGAAGACGAGGCTCTGGAAGGATGCACCAGACAGCGCTCCGATTTCCCGAAGTCCGGCATGGAGCTGCATGGCACCGAAGCCGAGTGTAGTCGTCAGGCCAAAGATCGTGGCGCAGAGTGCCAGGATGTCGATGACCGTGCCCGGCGTGCTGTAGATCCGATGCTTGAGCAGGGGATAGAAGCCAGAACGGATGGTCACCGGCAGACGGTAACGGAAGCCGAAATAGGCCAGAGAGAGGCCGATGATCCCGTAGATTGCCCAGGCATGGATTCCCCAGTGGAACAGCGTGTTGAGCATGGCTTCCTTTGTCTGCACGACAGGCGAGGCCATGCTGTGAAGTGGCGCCGAGAGATGTGATATCGGCTCTGCCACGCCGAAATACATCAGGCCGATGCCCATGCCCGCAGAAAAGAGCATGCAGAGCCAGGAGAAGAATGAATACTCGGGCTCCTCGTCATCGTCGCCCAAGCGGATATCGCCGAGCTTGCCGAGACAGAGCACGACGAGGAACAGAAAGAAGAAGGCCACGCTGAGGATGTAGATCCAGCTGAAGGAATTGAAGAGTTCCTGCTTGAGAAACGTCAGGACGGCTTTCGCACCCTCAGGCACGGCGATGCATCCCAGTGCAACAGATGCAATGATGATAAGACTCGGTATAACGATATTTTTCTGTAAATTTGTTCGATACAATAAAAAGCCCCCTTACAAAGAAATAGACGGAGCCTGTCGGTGAACAGACTCCGCCTTGTAATCCAATATGTTTTTCTCTATTATATCAGATTTACAGGTGAAATGCAAATTGCCACATTTATTTGATACGGTGTAAATGATACGAGGTGGTATCACTGGGAACATTCCTCGATAACACAGATCCGCTCGGGCAAAACGGTGCAAGCCGCTTGATGCTTTGGCGTTGTACTTATTGTATAACTCAAACTTCGCACACCTAAAACCCTTGTGAGATAAGGATTTATCAGGATTTCAGGCATGCATCATCGTCACATCATGCACACTGTTTCAGACACTTTTCCCATAGAGCGGGCAGTTTGGCCACGAACAGATCGAGCAGTTGGTTAATCTGCTCTTCGTCAAGAATCTCTGCTTCTTGAGCGCAGTCCATCAGCAGGCTCAGCAATGCGGCCAAAGCATCCAGATAATGCAAGTCTTCCAGCTCATCTATCGTCAGGTAAAAGAGCTCGCCAAGGCTTCGGTCATCTATGTTGCGCCGCTGCTCTAACGCGAGCATCATATAGCGCGCGAATACAATAGACGTGTGAGCGGTCAGAGCGTCGTAGGAGATGGATCTCGTCTCTTTGCCCAATTTCAGATAGGACTTGCACATCTTGAAGAAGACCTCGATGTTCCAGTGCTTGCCATAAGTTTGGATAATCTCTTCTTCCGACAGTGTCAGGTCTGTTGAGACCAGGACAAGGTAGTCACTGCGCTTCTTCTTGTTGCGGACGTAGACCAGCCGTATGGGAAGGCGCTTGCCATTCTTGACGGCCTCAGCTTCTACGGAGGGCAGGTAAGCGGAGCGCCCGCGGCGCTTCCTACGGCCTCGGTAGATGGTCTTGACGTCCTGCATGCGGTCTTGGAAGCGGAAGTGCATCTTCTCGCTTTTCTTGACACGCGCGATAACGTCGTAGCAGAACTCGTGGATCTGGTGCAGCGATGCCGGCGAGCAGAACCAAGAGTCGAACATGACGTACTGAGCCGGGACACCTGCTTCACGCGCTTCTTGCAATAAGGTCAGGACAACCTCTGGAGCCTTGCTTTTTGTCAGCGGCGCGATGGCCTTCTGGATGATGGCCGTGCTTCAAAAGCAGCGTAAACTTGCGCCAATGAATGGCGTAGGAATTCAGGAAGCGGTAGAAGGTGTCCCTCTCGAACGGGATGGACTTCGGCGCATCCTTCTTCTGCTGGTAGAAAGACCGACGCTGGAATACCGCCTCGAATGCGACAAGGAAGATGGCCATGACGGCAATGCCGCGCAGCTTGTAGGCATTGCAGCTCCGCAGGATCTGGCCAATGTGGAACTCGGCAAAGAATTGATGAATCTTGGAAGAAGTGACTTCACAGGAGTGATGATGATGTGGTACAATATTCATAGCATAAGCTCTCCGTTTGTGTTGTGGATTTTGGTTACTTTCATTATACAAAACGGAATGAGCTTATGCTATTTTTATTTTGCAGACTGCCGCTAAGAATAAATCAGCGGATTATCAACTGCGAAGTTTGAGTATTTTATTTTTCCGTGTCCTATTGACGGGGTGCACACCATAACGGTGAAGCAATGGTTTTTTCGTTACGCTGTATTCTCAACGGATTGTTTCATCTAAAGCAGTGAGCAGCTGATCTGTTTCTTCTGGCGTCGTGGCCCAGCTCGTCGCCAGGCGGATGACGGTATGCTCGGCATCGTACGCTTCCCAGAAGCTGTAGGAGACTTTCTTTGCGAGACGCTCGAGCTGTTCGTTGGCCATGATGACGAAGATCTGGTTGGTCGGCGTCTCGAAGAACAGGCGGTAGCCGTATGCTTGCAAGGCTTTTCGGATGGCATCGGCCGCTGTGATGGCAGCTTCGCCAATCTGCTCGTACAGGTGGTCCGTGAACAGCGCATCAAACTGCAGGCCGAGCAGCCAGCCTTTGGCGAGCAGGGCGCCGTGCTGCTTCATGATCGTGAAAAAATGTGGTGCGCGGTTCTTTTGCGGGAAGACGACGGCCTCGCCGAAGAGCGTGCCGCATTTCGTGCCGCCGATGTAGAAGGCATCGCAGCAGGCAGCAATCAGCGATAGGCTCACGTCGTTCTCGGGGCAGGCGAGCGCGTAGGCGAGGCGGGCGCCGTCCAGGAAGAGCGGGACCTTGTGGGCCTGGCAGATCGCGTGCAGGCGGTGCAGTTCCTCGGCCGTGTAGAGCGTGCCGTACTCCGTCGGATGGGAGATGTAGACCATGCCGGGCATGACCATGTGGTCGCGGTTGCCGTCGGCCGCGAAGGCCGTCAGATACGCATCGACGTCTTCCGGGCGCAGCCTGCCGTCCGTATGCGGCAGTGTCAGGACCTTGTGCCCGCCAAACTCGATGGCGCCGGCCTCATGCAGGCTGATATGGCCCGTATCCGCCGCGACGACGCCCTGATACGAGGCGAGCAGCGCGTCGATGACGGTTGCATTCGTCTGCGTGCCGCCGACGAGGAAATAGACGTCGGCCTCCGGGCACTGGCAGGCCGCCCGAATCTTCGCGCGCGCCGCCTCGCTGATGGTGTCTGTGCCGTAGCCGGGCATGGGCGTGCGGTTCGTCTCGGCCAGACGCTTGAGGATCGCGGGATGCGCGCCTTCCATATAGTCGGACGCAAACGGTAAAAGCTGGGATGATGACATGTTATTGAAACCTCCGTATTGATCATGTGCTCTTGATGTTTAATTCTTTCAACAGCGCCTGCTGCAGGACTTTGGAAAAATTGATCTTTTTCGAGATGGCCAGGTCATTCATCCATTGCGGGATGCTCAGCGTTTTTTTAACCGATTTCGTAAAATGCTGCTTGGCGTACTCCGGAACGTCGACGGATACCATGTTGACCAGGATGTCCGCATCAGCGTACGGATCATCGGGGTCTTCTTCGGTATGCGGATTTACCTGTTTAATGGGGGTAGGTGCCGGAACAGGCTCTCCGTCCAGTTCCATGGTATAAAGATAACCCGCCAAACAATCTACGGCCATTTCCATCGCTTCCTGGAACGTGTCTCCACAGGTAGAGAGATGATTTAAATCTGGAAATACGACAGAATAGCCGCCATCCTTTTCGTGGAAAAAAATAGCCGGATACATGCTTAACATTTTATCACTCCCTTATTTCAACCCTGCTTGTTTTAAAATAGAAGAAATGGTCTTCTTTTGTAAATCTTTTGGCTTGTCATGAAACGGAATGGTCACGATACCAGGTTTAGTCGTATGGCGATATTGGTGATGGGATCCATTGATTCGGATTAATTTCCAACCGTCTTTTTTTATAAGTTTCTCCATTTCTTTTGGCGTCATAATCCATCCTCCTTTATTTTAGCAGACAATACGTATTAATTCAATACGTATTGTTTAACAGCGTCGTCATGATACTTTGCATAAGTGCTGGAGAGGTACGAAAGGAAGACAGTGGGCGCATCCGCAGCGGCTGAATCTGCAGGATGCGCCCATTTATTGGTTTCTATTGGTTTCGTCTGCGATGATGACGATCAGTCCAAATAGCCAATCTCAATCTCGTCTACTTTGTTGTGTTCCACCTCGAACACGATGCCGAGATCCGAGTTATCATCACAGAGATAGATGTACTTGTCGCCGTGGATTTTGTCCGGCTCTCCGTAAGCGGCCTTTACTTCTTCCAGCGTGGAGCCGACCTCGATGCCGGCCGCCGTCTTGATGCCATTGTGACGGGAAATCTCGATGTGGCGTGCCAGGCCGTCTACGAATGTCACTTCGAAGGAATCGCCGTATTCGTATTTCATGACCGCACCGCTAAAGAGTTCGTGATAATGTTTCGTCTCAATCTCAGAAGGTGTGCCATATACCTGCTGGACATAGTCAGCCGAAGCGCCGTATTCGATGCCGCCCGCGACGAGCGCAGCGGGTGCGACCGATGCCGCACAGATTGTTGTCCCCGCCGTTAAGATGGCCCCTGCGGCCAGTGATGCAAATACTTGTTTCAAATCGATCATCTCCTTTGACATATTCTTTTTGTTGATGAATCTTTTTTCATTATAAACGGTCTATCTGAAATCTTCATGCACAGCCGTCCCCGCGCACGGGGAAGGGGGACCGCGAAGCGGTGGAAGAGGTCCATGGACGGACAAGAACAAAACTCAACTGCAAGTTCTTGCAAGCGGCGTAGTCCCGCGCACGGGGAAGGGGGACCGCGTAAGCGGTGGAAGAGGTCCTTGAGCTGGTGGGCACGAACAATACTTGACCGCAAGTCTTTACATGCGGCGTAGCCCCACGCACGGGCGCGAAGCGCGGGATGCCAGTGGCATCCCCGGGCGTGGCCCGCAGGGTCGATAGGGGAACTGCTGGCAGTTGAATTTCTGCTTGATGAAAGGAGGAAATCAAGGCCGCTGCGGGATGTATCCCGGCTTCAGCGCGCAGCTGAATGTGAAAGGCGGTGACAAGGGAGCAACGCTGCGCGAAGTCGGCTGGCTAAAGGGATTTTTTCCTTTTTTACGAAGCCCGACGAATGTGCGAAACGCGCGCTGCTTGAACGACGCCCATTCATCTGGAAACTGGCAGATGAGGGGGAAGGCGCTGCGGGATATATTCCGGCTTCAGCGCGCAGCTAAATGTGACCCAATCTGCTGCGTGCAGCAAAGAAGTTTCGCCGCCTGCCGCGGCGTTCTGACATCCGGAGTGAAGCGCCTTTGGTGTGGGGCCTCATCCCTGCGGGCAATCGCTGCGCGCCTCCAGGCGGAATACATCCCTCCGCTCAGGCTCTTGCCCTTCGGCAGAACAACGAGCACAGCAAGTCGCGTGCTGTCCCCGCT
>NZ_QRVW01000020.1:0-28575 GCF_003458855.1 Mitsuokella sp. AF21-1AC | reverse complement strand
CCGCTCACGGGGAAAGTGGCCCGCAGGGCCGAAAGGGGTCCATGGGCGGACAGGCAAGGACAATACTTGACTGCAAGTCCTTGCAAGCGTCGTAGCCCGCGCACGGGGAAGGGGGACCGCGTAAGCGGTGGAAGATGTCCATGGACGGACGGGAAAGAACAATCCCCGACAGCAAGTCCTCACAAGCGTCGCAGCCCCGCGCACGGGGGCGTGAAGCGCGGGATGCCGGTGGCATCCCCGGGTGTGGCCCGCAAGGCCGAAAGGGGGCCATGGACGAGATCTTGCACATATTTCGATTTATATGGAAATAGCAAGCTTCTGCGAGCCGTTACCCCTTCAGTCAGCTGCGCTGACAGCTTCCCCAAAGGGGACGCCAAGCCTTCTCCGCGCACGGAGAAGGGGGACCGCGTAAGCGGTGGAAGAGGTCCTTGAACTGGTGGGCACAAACAATGCTTGACCGCAAGTCCTCACAAGCGGCGTAGCCCCGCGCACGGGCGCGAAGCGCGGGATGCCGGGAGCCATCCCCAGAGAAGGTGGCCCGAAGGGCCGGAAGAGGTCCAGGGGCGAGATTTCGCGTATAAATAGAAATATCTTGAAGTTCCTGCACGAAGATGGCAAAATGTTTAATCGGGAGGGATTATCATGAAAAAGGTGCGGATCACGGTGATGCGCAGGGCTTGTTATGAGGACCTCATGGCGAGATACGAGAATCCGATTGAGGATGCCTGCACGGTGGAGGAGGGGCAGGTGTTCATCGCGGATGGCTGGCGGCGGCCGGAGGGGCTTTGTGAGAGTGCCTGGGAGACGATGTCGCCGTTTGTCATGGGGCTGGCACACGGAGCAGTGGACTTCTATGAGGGATGGATGAAGGATCCGCGCTCGGCGATGATTTCGTGCAACGACGGCTTTCGTCCGGTAAGTTTCCTGCTGGAAGCATTGGATGAAGAAGCAGAGAAATGAGGGATATGATGGAAAATCTTGAATGGCCGGACGGCAAACACCGCTGTTTCTGGGCCAATCCGAAGAATGAGCGCTACGTGCGCTATCATGACGAAGAGTGGGGGCAGCCCGTGCATGACGACGGCAAGCTGTTTGAGATGCTGCTGCTCGAATGCTTTCAGGCCGGGCTCTCGTGGGAATGTATCCTCAACAAGCGCGAGGGGTTCCGGCGGGCGTTTGCAGGCTTCGAGCTTGAGAAGGTCTGTGCGTTCACAGCGGAGGATGTCGAGCGGCTCATGCAGGATGCCGCGATCATCCGGCACCGCCGCAAGATCGAGGCGGCGATAGGGAATGCGCGCGTCTTCCGCGCAATCCAGCAGGAGTTTGGCAGCTTTGACCGCTATCTCTGGCAGTGGACGGGGAATCAAAGCCTCCGGGAGTACGGCCGGACCACGTCGCCCGTTTCGGATGCGCTCGCTAAGGACCTCAAGAAGCGCGGCATGAAATTCGTCGGTTCCACGACGCTTTATTCGTACCTGCAGGCCGTCGGCGTCATCGAATCGCACGAGCCCGGCTGCTTTCTGGGCGAAGGCAAGAAAGAGACGCAATGAATTGTGCCTGCTTGCAAGCATGGTTCGCTTATCAAAAGCGCCGTAAAACCCCGCCCTTCAGGGCTGGGGGGATAAGGCGCGTCCGCCGAATTTGCGTAAGCAATTGAAGGCGGACAACTGCTAACTTTCGTGGTATAATGAACTTAACCTAAAGAATACGAAAGAAAGGAGAAGCCCCGCCACAATAGATACTGGACGAATCGAAAACCAAGGCTCATTGCGAGCAACCAGTTCTTAGCGGGTTGAGGTTGCGTGTATCAACCTGTCGTAATTTAAAGACCTTACGGCTGTAAAGATAACAAGCATTCACATACACAAATACCGTGGGACACGCGGGAATTCACGCTTTTGGAGATTGTGTAAGACGAATAGGCTTAGGTCGATTTGCAACGGTCGTTGAATTAAGAATCCCCTGCGTTTACGCATGGGGAGTGTCAAGATACAATCAACATATAGAAAGGCCGGCGGGTCGAAGCGCCGATGCCCTTCGTACAAGCTCAAAGGCAACGCCCCCTTTCGCAGAGAAAGGGCAGCCAGCTTCGCCGGTATATTCAGTATATCATGGAGCTGGCTTTTTTCTATGGCCTCTTTCTGCCGGCTATAACTGGTGGCCGGGCATTCCTGGTGGTATAATAAATATAACAAATCGATGAAGAGGTGATTGCATGGAATACTGGGATATTTATGACAGCGGAAAGCGGGTTACGGGGCGCAGGATGAAGCGCAATGACTGGCATATGAAGCCGGGGGACTACCATCTGACGGTGCTGGCCCTGATCCGGGATGCCAAGGGGCGCATCCTCATCACGCAGCGCAAGGCCGACAAGGAATGGGCCCCGCTCAAATGGGAGATTCCCGGGGGCGGCGTCCGCGCCGGCGAGACGTCGGAGCAGGCCGTGCTCCGGGAGGTCGCGGAGGAAACGGGCCTGCATTTCACGATGCAGCAGGGCCGCTGCATCCATACGTACCGCAGCGACAGCCCGGCCGAGCAGAACAATTACTTCGTGGATATCTATGAATTCCGCGGCGATTTCACGCAGGAGGATGTCCGGATTCAGGAGGATGAGGTCGAGAGCTTCCGCCTGGCAAGTCCCGCGGAGATCCGCCGGCTCGGCGCACACGACGATTTCCTTCATTATCACAGAATCGAGGCGTTACTGACCATGGACATCAAGAAAATCACCATCGCAGGTGCCGGTACCATGGGGTATTCCATGGCGGATATCTTTGCGCAAAACGGGTACGACGTGATTTTGTGGAATCATCGTCAGCCCACGCTCGACCGGGCGCGCACGAAGATTTCCGCGGCAGCCGCAGACAAGATCACCTATACGACGAGCCTTGAAGCCTTCAAGGGACGCGATCTTATCGTCGAGTCCATCGTCGAGGACCTGCCGTCCAAGTTGGCCTTTTATCGCGAGATGAGCCCGCTCGCCGATGACGATACGATTCTTGCCACGAATACGTCGGGGCTTTCCATCAATAAGCTCGCCGCAGCCGTCACGAGGCCTGAGCGCTTCCTCGGCATGCACTGGTTCAATCCGCCGACGCTGATTCCCTTGATCGAGATCATCAAGAACGACAAGACGCGCCCGGATGTCGCGCAGACGATTTACAACCTGGCCCTCGCCATCCACAAGAAGCCGGCGCTCGTCGAGAAGGATGTGCCGGGCTTTGCGGCCAACCGGATCCAGCTGGCCGTGCTGCGCGAAGTGCTAGCCATGGTCCGCGACGGCGTGGTCAGCGTGGAGGCGGCCGACGCCGTGATGAAGTACGGCCTCGGCTTCCGCTGGGCCTGCCTCGGCCCCTTGGAAACGATCGATTTCGGCGGGCTCGACGTGTTTTATCACATCAGCGAGTATCTCGTGCCGGACCTTGAGGACTCGCACGAGGTACCGCAGCTGCTGCGCGAGAAGTTCGAGGCCGGCGACTACGGTGTCAAGACGGGCAAGGGCTTCTACGATTACAGCGGTGACAAAGCCAAGGAGGCGACGGCCGCCCGCGACAAGAAGCTCCAGGCCATCTACGACGCCCTTTACGGAGAGACGAAATGACTGGCCCCGCACCGGTTCCCTGCAAGGACTGCCGGGGGGACTGCCTCAAGACGGTGGATTTCCTCGCGGGCATGCCGCCCGACAAGATGCGGGAACTCTTGCGCCGCTCGGTGCGCCTGAAGCTGCCGAAGGGGGCCTACATCTTCCACGCCGGGGATCCCTGCGATGCCATCTACATCGTTCACAAGGGCCGCGTGAAGCTCTGCGTTTACGATGCGGACGGGCAGGAGCGCATTGCCGGCGTCTTCGTGGAGCGCGATGTCATGTGGGAGGGCGTGCTCGTGCCGGACTATACGGATGATCCTCAGATGCTTCGGCGCACGCGGGCGTTCCTCGATACCCTGACGAATGTCGAGCGAGTCGAGGTGCTGCCGTATCACAGCATGGGCCTCTACAAGTGGGAGGAGCTCGGCATCCCAAATCAGCTCAGGGATGTGAAGCCGCCGAGATGGCCCTCATCGACACCGATGTGCGCCGCACGTTCGCGACGGGCATCGCCGGCTTCTCGCATGTCGTCGATTCCCTCTGCGCCATCAAGTACGCCAAGGTCTCGACAATCCGCGACGAATCGGGCCTCGTCATCGACTACAAGGTGGAGGGCGACTTCCCGAAATACGGCAACGACGATCCGCGTGCCGACAAGATTGCCGTCTGGCTGCTCAAGACCTTCATGACGAAGCTGCGCAAGCATCACACGTACCGGAATTCCGAGGCCACGACGTCCATCCTGACCATCACGTCGAACGTCGTCTACGGCAGTGCCACGGGTGCGCTGCCCGACGGCCGCAAGGCCTACACGCCGTTTGCCCCGGGCGCGAACCCGTCGTACGGCGCCGAGCAGAACGGCCTCCTGGCTTCGCTGAACTCCGTCGCGAAACTGCCGTATGAGTACGCGCTCGACGGCATCTCGAACACGCAGACCATCGCGCCCGAGACGCTCGGCCACACGGAGGAGGACCGCGTCGCGACGCTCGTGCGCGTCATGGACGGCTACTTCAGCCAAGGTGCGCATCACCTCAACGTCAATGTTTTCGGCGTCGATAAGCTCATCGACTGCATGGAGCACCCGGAGAAACCGGAGTACGCGAATTTCACGATCCGCGTGTCCGGCTACGCCGTGAAGTTCATCGACCTGACGCGCCAGCAGCAGCTCGATGTCATCGCGCGCCGCGCCCATCAGAAGATGTAAGACAGCAGTATAAAGAAAAAGCCGGCCCTCGCAGCAAATCGCGCCGCGAGGGCCGGCTTTTTCCATATGATATACGTGTCTTCTATGCCTATATTGTAGTATAATAAAAAAAATCAGATTCGAAAGACTACAGGAGCGATGATGGATGTTTACCGTACGAGATGCGTTACAGATGGATTCGTTAAAGGAAGCGACATTGCTGGCAGGCCGTTCCGGCCTCGATCAGGAAGTCGGTTGTGTCGATATATCTGAAACGCCGGATTCTAATGAATGGCTTCGTCCCAAAGAATTCCTTATTACGACTGGATATTCCATTTGCGGCGATTTATCCAAGCAACTGGCACTGGTGCAATCGTTAGCCGATGTGGGAGGTGCCGCACTGGCTATAAAATTTGGACGGTTCATTGGCGATATTCCCAGTGCGATGGTCGAACTGGCCAATCGCGTAAACCTGCCATTACTCTCGCTGCCCAATAACGTCCCGTTCATCGATATTACGTATCCAATCATGCAGCGTATTGTCAATGAACAAGCTCAGGATTTGGAATATTCCGAAGCGGTGTACGAGACCTTGACGAAAATTGCCTTGGAGACCAACAGTACGGAAGAGATTTCTCAAGCAATCGAGAAATTGATCCATAAGAAAGCGCGGATTTATCCTTATGTCCTGACGCAACAAGCGATTCATCAGCTGGTGGGGTGGCAGTTGTTTCCCATTCAGGTAAAACATGTTACCTACGGATATCTGGCCATCCAATCGCAGGGTGCCTTATCGAAACGGGAAATCGTGACCGTACGCCATGCCAGTGTGATTGTTGCCTTACAACTCATGAGTTACCGGCTGGCCGCAGAGTCTGGCTGGAATGAACGCAGAGATCTGTTGGATGATTTAATCAGTGGAAGATTTACCAATTATGATCTGGTACAGCTGCGGGCACAGGAATTCGGTTTCTCTCTGAAAGGAGAAAAGGAACTGGCAATCTTCAATGTGGATAACTTTGCTTCGTATCTTTTGCAGAAGCAGGTATCAGAGCGGCAGGCTGTGGCGTTGCGACGCGATTTGTTTCGTTGTATTCAACGATTGATCCTGCAAACGCAGGCCGGGAATCGCAATTTTTTGACCGCACAACAGAACGATAAAATCATTTTATTGTGTTCTGCTCATGTGATTTCCTGGAAGAAAATCATACCAGAAATCCGGAAACAAATTTTTCATCTGGAACCATCCTTGACTGTTACAATTGGCATAAGCGAAGCCATTCATAAAATAGAAGAAATCCCGCAGGCATACAAAACAGCAAACCACTTAATCTATCTGAGCAGGAAACTGTATGGCCCGGGTCATACGTTATCGGAAAAAGATGCCGAATTATATCTCATCCTGGAACAAATTGACCATAAAGCAATATTCGAGGATACATTTCGCGATATCATCCAGTCCAAACATGCCAAGGCGTATTTCTTGACCCTACAGACTTATTTGGAATGCCAGGGAAATCATTCGCAAACAGCAGCAATATTATTTATTCACCGGAATACGTTACGGTATCGGCTGCAGCAAATTCAAAAATTGCTGGGAAGAAATCTGGATGACCCGGAGACGCGCGTATTTTTATGGCTGCTCCTGAAGGGGAGGAAGTTGCATTATTCCTGATTTTTGTTCAGTTTGCACAAAAACCATATATTTTTTCATTTAAGTTATCCCTACAATAACTGGGATTTATACGGTAAAATATACACAGTGAATGTTCACAGTGTACATTTTACCGTATTTTTTACTATTTTTATGCCAGGGAGGGAAATGAGATGCTGGGAATCATACGAGTTCTGACGCATAAAGACCAAGAATTTGTCGATATGCACGGAAAAACCATCACTTCGATTTATCATATTCCGACCATCAGTCGTTGTATACCAGACCAGTATCAGGGGGTCCATGATGAAGCGACAAAAGCCAAGGCAATCCCGAAGATTGTTGCTTTAGCAAGAGAATTGGAACAGTACGGCGCCAAAGCCTTGCTGATCAGCTGTGCGGCAGATCCGGGGCTGGCGGAGGCAAGAGCCGCCGTAAAGATTCCTGTTTTGGGGGCAGGGACTTGTGTGGCAGCGATTGCTCAATCGCTGGGAACGCATGTTGGTGTATTGAATCTGACGGGGACAACTCCGCCATCGCTGCGGAAGGTACTTGGCGATGCGTTTTTTAAGGAAATTGCCCCTCAGGGGATTGAAAATACCACACAGTTACAGACGCCAGAGGGAAAAGCCGCCGCCATTGCTGCCCTGCGGGAGTTGGAGACCTGCTGCGATGTCGTTGCCTTAGCCTGTACGGGATTCAATACGATGGGCCTGGCCAAAGAAATGCGGCCCTTATTGTCCATTCCCATTGTGGATCCGATCGAGGCAAGCGGTGCCATTGCCAAGCAATTGTTTTTAGGAGATGATGAAAATGCCTGCTTTGAGAAATGAAGAGCATCCCAGTGCCTTTGAGCCCAGCATGATGCTCATGAATGTATGCTTGTCCTTTTTGGGTGCGATTATCGGTTTGCAGATCATTACGACTTTGGGCGTTACGCCGAATACTTCAATCATCGGTGTCCTGATTGCTTTGATCATATCCCGAATCCCGTTTTCCGCGTTCCTAAAGTTCCGGAATATACATCGCCAGAATCTGGCACAGACCGCGATTTCCAGTGCGACCTTCGGTGCAGCCAATTCCCTGATGTTGCCGGTGGCGATTCCCTTTATTTTAGGCCGTGTGGATTTGGTCTGGCCTATGCTGATTGGTGCCACGCTTGGCATGTCCATCGATATGTGCATGTTGTACTGGTTGTTCGATTCAAAAGCATTCCCGGGCAAAGCAGCCTGGCCAGCCGGCATAGCAGCTGCAGAAGCCATCAAGGCCGGCGATAAGGGCGGCAAGCAGGCCATGCTGCTGGTCTGGGGTATTCTGGGCGGAATCGTTGGTTCCTTTTTCAAGATTCCCATGTCGGCACTGGGCATCACAATGATCGCCAATATGTGGGCGATGCTGATGTTTGCGATTGGACTTTTGCTGCGCGGTTATTCCATCGCGTGGTTTGGCATTGATTTGAATGCCATGTACGTTCCTCATGGTTTCATGATTGGGGCCGGACTGGTGGCAGGTGTCCAGATCCTGATGATCTTTTTGCGCAAGCACAAAACTTCTGATGAGAACACGCAGCCTGCCGATGAAACGCCATATACACGCGATGACAACAGTGTCAAGGTAAGCATTATCCGCGGATTTGTACTCTATATCCTGGCCGGCTGTATCCTGGCACTTCTTTCTGGTCTTTATACCGAGATGAGCATGGGAATGCTGGTCTTTTGGATCATGTTTGCTGCGTTCGCCTGCATCATGGCAGAATTCATCATCGGTTTGTCGGCTATGCATTCTGGATGGTTCCCGGCTTTTGCCACGACGCTGATTTTCCTCATCATCGGTACCCTCTTGGGTTTCCCACCTGTGGCACTGGCGCTGCTGGTCGGCTTCGTCGCCAGCGGCGGTCCGGCTTTTGCCGATGGCGGCTTCGATTTTCGCAGCGGCTGGATTCTGCGCGGCATGGGCAAGAATCCTGAATTTGAAGTAATGGGCCGCTATCATCAGTTCATTTCGGCATTTGTTGGTTTTGGTGTGGGTGCCATAACAGTAGCACTAAGTCATGATATGTATTTTTCGCAGAACCTGTTCCCACCTGTTGCCAAAGTATTTGTCACCACCATCATGGCAGGCGTAGATCCATCCATTATCCGGAATCTGCTCCTGTGGGCCGTACCGGGTGCCATCCTGCAGGCAGTGGGCGGCTCGAGCCGTCAAATGGGTATCATGATGTCGACGGGCCTGCTGATCGTAAGTCCCGCTGCCGGCCTCACGGTTATAGCCGGTCTGATTGTCCGTCTGCTTGTCATTAAAATAAAAGGCGAAGATGCTATGATCCCTGTTACCGTTATGGCAGCGGGATGCATCGCCGGTGACGCGTTGTACGGTTTCTTTAATTCTTTATTGAAAGTAGGATTAAAAAAATAAACACGTCAACTATATCCATTTCATAAACATTCCACACAGCACATAATACGGAGGATAGAATCATGGCTTTAAAACAAGTTCTCGATACGTATCATATTCTGGATGACATCCATGTGAATGGACAGGTTGTTGTCGATTACGCAAAGAAAGCTGGCATTGCAGACGCAGGCTATGAACATGTGGTGACGGATGGTCATTGGACAGATTTTGTTCGTTTCGTGATTCCCGGCACAGAAGGCAAGACGAAAGGCGGCAAGGCTCCGACGCTGGGACTGATTGGTCAGCTCGGCGGCATTGGCGCCCGCCCGGAGCGCATCGGTTTTGTTTCGGATGGCGATGGCGCCTTGGCCGTTGTGTCTGCAGCAATCAAACTGGCAGAAATGTCGCAGCGCGGCGATGCCCTGCCGGGTGATGTCATCATCACGACCCATATCTGTCCGGTGGCCCCTACGATGCCCCATGATCCGGTCCCGTTCATGGGTTCGCCGGTCAAAATGTCCACGAATGTGAAGCACACCGTAGATTCCGCCATGGATGCCATCCTTTCTGTCGATACGACCAAAGGCAACCGCATTGTGAATCATAAAGGCTTTGCCATTTCTCCGACCGTGAAAGAAGGGTATATCCTGCGCGTCAGCGAAGACCTCCTGCGGATCATGCAGCAGACCACAGGAGACTTGCCCGTAACAATTCCCATTACGACACAGGATATTACGCCGTACGGAAATGGGTTATATCACATGAACAGCATCCTGCAGCCGAGCTGCGGCACAAAGGCGCCCACGGTCGGTGTGGCGATTACGACGAAATCGGCTGTCCCGGGATGTGGTACGGGCGCAACGCATGAGGTCGATGTGGCTGAAACTGTACAGTATTTGATAGAAGTAGCAAAAGAATATACATCTGGGACATGCATTTTTTATGACGCAGAAGAATTTGAGCGCATTCAGGCCCTGTATGGATCCATGACGCAGTTGCAATCCATGGGTCACCAGGAATGAGTCCCCGGGGATGCATCAGCAGCAAGGTTGCATGCGTCATGATGCCATGAGAAAGGAAGAGATTCGCATGTTGCATGAAATTGGAGCGATTACAGTCGGTCAGTCACCCCGGGTGGATGTGATGCCGGACTTGGAGCCCCTTTTATCGGGAATTCGTGTAATTCAAAAGGGCGCCTTGGATGGCATGACGCGGGAAGAAATGAAAAAGATTGAGCCGGAGCCTGGAGATTATGTCCTGGTTTCACGGCTGCAGGATGGCTCATCCGTACGAATGTCGGAGAAATTCATTCTGCCCATCATCCAGAAATACATTGATGCATTCAATCGGCAGGGCGTGGAAGGAATCTTGATGCTCTGCACGGGAGAGTTTCCGCACTTTACCAGTCATATCCCTTTGCTTTATCCGCAGAAATTATTGAAAGCGGTAACCATGGCCGTTCTGGAAAAACATCAGACTCTGGGTATACTCACGCCAGATTCATCTCAGGTCCAGCAGGCCAGGAAACGATGGCTGGGATATGGTGCTTCCCGGGTATGCGTTGAAGCAGCGTCTCCTTATTTATCGGAACAGGATGTCATTCAAGCCGGATTGCGTTTGAAGGAGCAGGGAGCCAGTCTCATCGTCATGGATTGTATCGGATATACACAGAATATGAAAGACATCGTTCATCGGGAGACGGGCTTATCTGTCATCTTGGGCAGGACTGTTGCTGCACGTATCGCAGCAGAATTATTCGGATAAATTTACCAAAAGCAAAAGAAGGGAATCAGATGAAAGACGAGGCTATAACAGAGTTATTCGCGTTCATTAAAAGCGGTACATCACCGTATCATGTGGTGGACTGTTGCAGCAGAAAACTGAAACAGGCGGGATTTTTGGAACTGGATCTTAAAGATGCCTGGCAGCTTCATCAAGGTGGTGCCTATTTCGTCAAGGTGTATGGTTCTACCCTGATTGCGTTCCGTTTGGGTGAAGAAGATGGTCCGTTGCATCTGGCTACGGCTCATACGGATTTTCCCTGCCTGCGCGTAAAGCCTTCGGCGGAAGTGGCTGTGCGCGGTTACGGGAAAGTCAATGTCGAGATTTACGGCGGTATGATCCGGGAAAGCTGGCTGGACCGCCCCTTGTCCCTGGCAGGCAAGGTCGTCTTGAAAACAGAGGATCCCTATGCACCGAATACCCGCTTGGTCGATCTGCAGCGTCCTGTTATGACAATCCCGCGCCTGGCCATCCATATGAACCGGGCGGTCAATAAAGGGGTGGAACTCAATCCCCAGAAAGATATGCTGCCGCTCATGACGATGCTGGGGGACAATCTCGACGAAAAATATGTCTTGTCTTGTTTGGCGGAAGCGGCTGGCTGCCCAAAAGAAGAGATCCTTTCTTATGATCTTACCGTTTATCCTTGGGAGGAACCTTGTTTACTGGGAGCCAGGAACGAGTTTCTATCTTCGCCTCGTTTGGATAATCTGACTTCAGTGAAGGCTTGCCTGACCGGTATGCTGAATGGCACTAGTAAAAATGGCCTGTCTGTCATCGCGCTTTTCGATAATGAGGAAGTTGGCAGCCGCACGAAGCAGGGGGCAGCTTCTCAGATTCTCCCCATGATCCTGAAGCGGATTTACAGCAAGATGGATCCATCGGGAGAACTGTATGAGCGGAAACTCGCTGGTGGATTCTTCTTGTCTTTGGATGTGGCACATGCCTTCCATCCCAATTATCCGGAGAAAAATGATGTAACGAATTTCCCGGTACTCAATGGAGGCGTGACCTTAAAAATGGCCTGCAGCCAATCATATGCGGGCGATGCGGAAGCCATTGGCATCGTTAGCGCACTCTGTGCAGAGCATCAGATTCCATATCAGTATTATGTCAATCGCTCGGATATTCCCGGTGGGTCAACGCTGGGTTCTATTTTATCCGCTCAATTGCCAATTCGTACCATGGATATCGGTGTTCCCATCTTAGCCATGCATTCCGCACGCGAAACCATGGGCGCAGCGGATCAGACGGCGATAGAACAGCTGATGAATGTATATTTGGGGTGCGAAGAATAGATACAACAGAAAAAAGGAAGCAGCCATTGTCTTTGATAGACAGGCTGCTTCCTTTTTCTTGCGCCCGGCCAACGAATGACCGCTCTTCTACTTGATGGTTGGGCATCAGGAATAGATGTCTCGGCGGTGCCCAATCTCAAGCATCAGGATCACGACGTTTTCATCCTGGATGTCAGCAATCAGGCGATAATCACCGACACGATACCGCCATTCGCCGCTGCGGTTTGAGGTAAGCCCCTTGCCGTGCTGACGGGGATTCTCGCAGCCTTCCAGATTCTTGCGAATCCAACCGAGGATTAGGGCGGCGGTGTGACGGTCCATTTTCTTCAGTGATTTCTTGGCAGCTGCAGTGAAAAGCACGTGATAGGTCATGCGAGGCCCAGCTCCTTTTCCACTTCATCGAGCGTATAGGTCTTCGGGTCCTTTCGGTATTCCTGCATGGCCTTTTCATAGCATTTCATGTCGAAGTCATCTTCGATCCGCTCCAGGACAGAGCGTCGCACGAGCTCCGACATGGAGATGCCATGCATCTCAGCGTATTTGCGGAAGAGCATGGCGTCATTATCATTCAATCGAACGGATACGGTCATAAAAATCCCTCCCTTTGTAATACATTGTAATACAAGAGGAGGGAGAAGTCAAATACGGGGGCCGCTTATTGTTTTGAAAAGGAACGGGCGAGGAGCAGGGCCGTCTCGGCGAGCAGCAGCAAGATGACGGTGGTACCGAAGATGGTGAAGAACTGCCCGAGCAGCACAAAGGAGTCGTCAAAGCCCGCATGCCAGATACGGAAGCCGACGTTGACCATGGAGGCCATGGCGAAGGAGAAGGCCCAGAGCGACATCGAGAGGCCGACGCGCAGGACCCAGGTCATGAGGCGTGCCATGAACAGCAGGTTGAGCAGGCCGTAGCCGACGAGGCCGAGCACGACGGCGTCGATCTGCCCGCCGTTGCAGGACAGGTAGGCCGAGCTGCCGACGAAGGACGGCGCGAGCTGGATGCCGAGCAGCGGGCGTTTCTGCGGGTGCAGGGGTTCATCGGCGCGCAGGTGATGGAGAAAGGAGGATTCCAGGCTCATCCACGACAGGAAGCCGGCACCGAAGAACAGATAGCCCCAGTGTGCGTACCCGAAGGCGCCGAGTGCGATGGCGGAGGCGAAGTTGGCGCCGATTGTCGGCATGTACATGGCCGGCGTCTCCATTTCGGCGGGGGTCCTGCCGTGCCACTGGCCGCCGATGTGGTACGAGCTGAAGAGGAGCTGTCCGGCTACGCCCAGGAGCAGCAGGATGCAGGCGGGAAAAGGGGCATATGGGCGCAGGGCCACGGCCGCGAGGCTCGTGGTGATCGGCACGAGCGTCAGGAAGGGATTCCCCAGCTGCAGGATACATTCGCGGGCGGCGCCGTTCGTGCTCGTTATGACCTGCCTGATATAGCGCAGCAGCAGGAAAAGCCAGAGCAGACCGGTTGCGCCAAGGATGCCTTCGCCGATGGCAGCGGGGAAGTCGAGCAGGAGGGCCGCGTTGCGCCAGGCGATGCCCAGCGCGAAGAGACCGAGGGTCATGCTGAGCGTCGACACGGACGCCTGCGGCTGTAGTTCAGTGTCCATGATATACCTCTTTCTATAGGAGTTGGATTTGGATTCCCTGCGGCAGGAGCAGCGGGCATTTCATCTCTCCGGGGGCTGTTTTCATTCAGAGGGTGCGGTTTCGGGCGGCTTGGCTGCGCGGTGATGCAGGCTCTCGGACAGCGTGAAGATCAGGAGGGCCGCCCAGATGAAGCCGAAGGCGAAGAGCTGCTGGAGGCCGAACGGCTCGTGGAAGAAGAAAATGCCGAGCAGCAGGGCAACCGTCGGGCTCAGATACTGGAAGAAGCCCAGCACGTTTAGCGGCAGGGTGTTGGCCGCATAGGAAAAGAGCAGCAGCGGGACGGCCGTGATGACGCCCGTGCCGGCCAGCAGCAGCGTCAGGAGCGGGAACGCCGGGCCGAAGTGGCTCTGCGGCGTCTGCATGAGGAAGATGGTGTAGGGGATGGCCGCCGGCAGCATCAGCAGGGTCTCAAGCGTGATGCTCGAGAACGGCGCGAGGTGCAGCTTTTTCTTGACGGCGCCGTACACGGCAAACGTCAGGGCCAGCGCCACGGAAATCCACGGCAGTTTGCCGAGCTCGTACGTCATGAGCAGGATGCCGATGGCCGCAAGAGCGAAGCTGACTTTCTTGGACGCCGTCAGCCGCTCGCGGAAGAAGATGACGCCAAAGAGGACGCTCATGAGCGGATTGATGTAGTAGCCGATGCTCGTATCGATGACGTGGTTGTTGTTGACGGCCCAGATGTAGGTGAGCCAGTTCAGCGTGATGAGGACGGCTGCGGCGATGAGCAGCAGGCCGCGCTTTTTGTCGCGCCAGAGTTCGCGGCAGTCGCGCTTAAAGGCCTGCCAGCGCCTCGTGATGACGAGCACGAGCAGCATGAAGAGAAAGGACCAGCAGGCGCGCTGTGCGAGGATCTCATCGGCCGTGGCTGCGGCCAGGAGGTTCCAGTAGAGCGGCAGCAGGCCCCAGAGAATGTAGGTCCCGAGCGCCGCGGCCATGCCGGCTTTTTGTTTTTGCATGTATATCGCTTCCTTTGTGTGTTTGCATCAAGTTGTACCTTTCATTCTAGCGTTTCCGGGTTCCCGCTGTCAATGCCGGCGGCCGGGGCTTGAACACGTCCGCAGTTTTTGCGCACGCCGGAAAATCGTAGTAAAATAAAGACAGTGACAACACCCCCGATGCCACCTACGGCATCGTGCGCTCGCATGACGGCTTCTACATGGACGACAACGCCGAGGTCGAGGCCTTCTGGTCGAAGAAGGGCATCAAGGCCGACGACATGGAGTCGGGCATCCTCATGGTCATCGGGCGGCTGCGCGGCATGGAGACGCTGTCCATCCTCAACAACGTCGTGCTCTATCAGGGGGACCTCGCCGAGGGCGTCAACAGCCTCGTCAACAGTGCCGAGCTCGTGGCCGCGGGCGAGCGCGCGTCGCTCCTTGCGGCCCTGAACATCCTGACCGATACCGAACTGGAGGCATAACCCTATGACCGCAACAAAACACAGCTGGCTCTACAGCCAGCTCTTCACGCATTGGAAGAAATTTGAAGTCGCCTACGTCTCCGTGCTGATCCTGCTGCAGCTCGTGGTCTTCGCCATCGTGCCGGACAGCCCGATCGGCATGATCTCGGGCGTGGCCGGCGTCATCTGCCTCGTCTACGGCATGAAGGGCCGCAAGATCTCGTTCATCTTCGGCTTCATCCAGTGCGTGGCCATGACGTACATCGCCTGGATCAGCCATGCCTACGGCTCGTTTGCGATGGATATCGTCTACGTCATCTCGCAGCCGATTGGCTGGTATCTCTGGGGCCGCCAGGAGGAGACGCATTCGTTCCAGCCCGGCACGCGCAAGAAGGCGTTCTTCGGCGCCTTCATCGCCTGGGCCATCGGCTGGTGGGTGCTCGCCGGCGTCGGCGGCCAGCTGCCGTATTTCGATTCCATCAACTTCGTCATCAGCTTCATCGCGCAGATCCTCTACGTCCTCAAGTACAACGAGAACTGGTCGCTCTGGATTTTCGTCAACATCGCGAACTTCCTGTACTGGTCGATTCTCTCGGTCCAGATGATGATGGGCGACAACACGATCGGCACGCTCGGCGCCAACCTCTCGCAGGTCGCCCTGCAGGCAGCCCTGCTCTTCAACGCCGTCTACGCCCAGAAGGTCTGGAGCAGCGGCGAAGCCAACAACGAAGGCGGCGCCAGCTGATTGACACTTCGCTTGGGAGGACAATTATGTTTGCCAAAAAGAACCACCGCCTCATCGCCGGCATCCTGCTGCTCGTGCTCGTCATGATTGGCGTCAGCGGGTACCGGTATGAGTCAAAGCGCACGCCGGAATACGCGATGCAGGCGCTGATGACAGGTATCGCGGAGCGCGACGAGAAGGCGATTGCGCGCTACGCCGACATCGATGCCATCGCGGCGTCGGCCTACGATGAGAGCACGGCCATCCTGGCGCGCGACATTGAGAAGCTTCATGCGATGTACCCGCAGGACTGGTTTTTCTGCCACGATACGACGTTCATGGAGCACTATATCGCCGAACGCCGCACGCAGGATTTAGAGCTCATGCAGCGCGCCTGGAGCCTCTTCCTGCAGCCGGATGCCATCGTGCCCAATGCCGACGATATGGACGACGCGGCCTTTGTGGCAAAGGAAGCTCAGGATATCGTGCCGCATTACAAGGCGGAGCTTCTCACGGTCACACCCGAGAAGGATGGGGCGCAGGCCAGCGCGCTCGTCGAGATCACGGGCGATTCCAGCGCATACGGCCAGCTCGTGCCGAAGATGCAGCTGAAGCTTACGCTTTTGCGGCAGCCGGACGGCCAGTACCGGGTCGTGCGCATCGCGAATGTCGCGGAGAATTTCGCGCCCGTCGTGAAGGGCATCGAGGATTACTGCACGATGAAAGGCATTCGGTGAAAGCAACGGCTCCACGCCTCTGCAACATGTAACAGGAACAAAACAGCCCTTGGAGGATATGGCGCTCCAAGGGCTGTTTCTTTTTCTGGGAAGGCCTGGGAAGGAAGGGATTGGGCCCCGGCCATCCTTGTGGGAAGGACAGGCCCTGCGGTATACTATAAATAAGAACTGCTAAAGGATTGGATCTTGCTATGAAAAAACATCAACGATCGCTATCAAAACGAACCAGTGAACGGAAAATGGGGATGCTGCAGCATGGTGCGCGGCAGGCGGGGGATGTCTCCCTGGCTGCTGCTCTGTGCCGGTATCTGCCGGACGGCACGGCATCGGTCTTTCTGGGGCTTTCGTATACAGCCTGCTTGTCGCAGGGAAAGGATGTCCTGCTTTATGCGCGGAGCCGCGCCGACGCGAGGCTGCTCGCAGCCGTCCTCACGGGACGCGAATGGGCGGAGGTGGCCGAGCGGGCGGCAGCGGGGCAGGCTGCCGCTTCCTGTCTGCTCGTCTGTGACCTGGGCGAGGGGCTGCCCGTGCCGGTCCTCGCCCTGCCTGAGCCGGCGCAGGCGGCGCAGTCGAATGGAAAGGCTCTGGCTGCGCTGGCAGCCGATGTCATGCGGGCGGCATACGACCGGCCGTATGCGGTGATGCCCGGGACGGCGTTTCCTCAGCGCGCCGATGCGGCTGATGGCGATGCGGCGTGCATGCCGCCGCAGGCTGCCAAGGGGTCTGACGGCAAGGCGCAAGATACGTTCCCGCCGTCGCTGGCGGAGGAGGAACGCAGGCTGCTCACTGCGCTTGCCGCGCTGCTGCGGGAGGACTGGCCGAATTTTCGCCGGCAGTCGGCCAAGCAGCTGGCCGCGTCCTTCGGTAAGGCCTACCGCATTCCCTCCCTGTACCGCGGCGCTTTGCAGGAATATATGGCACGCGCGCAGCAGTGGTTGGCGTACGATGAGAGGTATCCGCAGCTCGTGCGCGCGGCCGCGGGCGGCGAGGCGCAGCGTGCGGCCTTTGCCCGGACGTACAACGCCGCGCACATGAGCACGGCGGAACGCTTCCGGCGCCGCGTGCAGAAGGATGCGGCTGCCCTCCTGGCACCGGAGAGAGAGGCGGGCGAACTGGCAGAGCCGTCGGCTGCGGAGACGGCTGCCATGATTGCAGCGGCTGCGGCGGGCGGGGAGAGCCAGCCCGGGCCAGCATCTTCTGATGTGGTGCTGGCCCAGGCCTGTGCCGTGCTGCCGGGGCTCGACACGCGTTCGCTGCCGGATGCTTACCTGGCTTTGGCGGCGCTGGCCGTGATCCGCGCAGGACGTTCGGCGGAAGAACAACTGACAGGCGAGGGGCTTTCGTCCTTTTTCGAGGCGATGGCTGCGCGCTGGCAGGCCGTGTGGAATGAGGCGAAAGGGGCTGACACAGAAGGGCAGGGGCCGGACTGGCAGGCTCTGCTGCCCATTGCCCGGCGCCTGCCGCAACTCTTCTGGCAGCGCGCGCTGGCGGCTAAACGTGACTTTGACGAAGCGGGCTGGCCAAAGCTTCAGGAGATCTTGCAGGCGACCCAGACGGCCTGGGAAGCTGGCAAGCTGCGCTTGACGGCGTCGGGCTGCGAGCCAGGCTGGCGCGCCCGGCGGGAATGCTGCGAACAGGCCCTTGCGCAAATGACGTGTGCGCTTTTTGTAGAGCCTGACCACGAAGGCGCGCAGTCGGCCGCAGATACGGCTGGCCGTTCTTGGCAGACACGCCCGTACCTTGCCTGCCTGCGTTATCCCGAGCAGGCCGCAAGGCTCGCCGCAGACGGTCGGGCGCTTTTTGAGGCGCTTTCGGCCGCCGCGTCTTCATCCCATCAGCCGGAAATGCCGGCAGGCAGCGCGGGCGGCCGGCTGATCGTACAGGCTAGGCCGCAGGAGAACATGGCACCTCTGCCGCGCTTTGGCGTCTATGACGTGGCAGACGGCATGCATCTTCTGCTGGCCGTCTGCTGGGAAAAGCCGATCGGTGCGGCCCTTGCCGAGGCTTTTGGGCATCTCAAGCGGCGTGAGCACCGGCTCGAGACACTTTCCGAGCGGCGGGAACATGAGCTTTTGGCCTGCCGCGCGGAGCTTCCGCCCGCCCTGCGCCTGCAGGAGGGCTTCGCACATCCGGACTGGACCCTTTACGAGGAAATGGAGGCGTTCATCCGCACGCGCATGGAAACGTCCCATCATATGCCTGCCGACTGGGAGGACCGGTATCTTGCCGCCTGCCCGGTGGATAAGGAAAACCGCAGGGCCGTGCGGCGCCTCTTCCGCCTCGTCTGGGGGCGGCTCGCGTACGAGGCGCATTACGCACCGCTGCAGGCGGAGACAGATGAGGAGAAGCGGGCATTCGGCTCGGATCATGCGTATTTTGCCGTGGCCCGGGGCTGGGAAACCGGCCTGTTCCGGACGGCGGAAGAAGCGCGCCGGGCCTCTGAAGGCTTCCCGCACGCGCTTTCGTGTGAATTCACGAGCAAGGGCACGGCTGAAGCATGGCTCCTGGCCTGCGGCTGGCCGCGCGGCGAGACAATCCGGTATGCCGTCTGCCGCAGGGGGCGTCAGTTCACGGTCGAGGCGTTTGACGCGGCCACTGGGGGATCATCAGCGTCCGGGCGGGAGCTGCAGGTGCTCTATACGGGCAGGGAGCTCGACGATGTGCTGGCCTGGCTGCGCGCCAGGCGCCAAGAGGAGCTCGCGCGAGCCGCCGCCAGGGAGACGGCGCAGCCTGCCCCCTCGATGCCGGCAGCTCATGCCGCTTTGCCGGGACATGGGCCGCTCTCGCCGGCCATGATGACGCCGGCAACACCAGCGGCGCCTGGGGCGAAGGCAGCCTCGGCGCCGGCTGACGCATCCCGGGGCGATCATCCCGCGGCCAGGGCGGACACAGCCCCTGCAGGGCGGGGAAGAGAGGCCTTGCCTGACGGCACGCCTCGCCGCGGTTTTGCTGCTGCGGGCGATGGCGGCAAAAAGCCGGGACAGGGCCTCTTTCGCGGCATCCAGTTTGACAAGCATATTTTCCGCCATGTGCCGCGCGCGTATCAGGAACGCTTCCGCAAATCCTTCCTGCCGCGCCTGCGCAAGATGGAACGCATCTTCACGGGCGAGCGCCAGGCGGCGGGCAACGACTTCAAACTCGTGGCAGGAGCCAGGGGCAAGCGCGTCTTCAAGCGCCGCATCGGCGACCACCGCCTCAGCATGGTCTATCAGGACGGCATCCTGACGCTGCTGGCCCTGAGCAGCCACGACCGCCAGATGGTCGACATCCGCAAGATTCGCGGCAAGAGCATCGGCTACGTGTATTACGACGTCGACGATTTCCTGCAGCAGCTCGAATCCTGGCAGGCGGTGCACGAGCGGGACAAGGCGCTTTCTTTCGGCGAATACCTCGCGACGCCGCAGCATTTCGTCTACGACGAGGTGCAGCAGTCGCTGCTTGCAGAGGGCAGGCAGGCCGAGGCGGCTTCGAATCTCTCGATTGTCGGCAATGCCGGCGCGGGCAAGTCGGTCGTCGGGCTCAAGTGGATCCAGGACGAATGGCAGAGGCCCGGCCATCGCTGCCTCTATCTGACGATGTCCGAGAACCTCGTCTACACCCTTGCCTATGAATTCCGGCAGGATGTCATGCGTCCGGACGCGCCGCAGCAGCCGGACGGGGAGCCCGTCATCATGACGACGTTTGCGTTCCTGCGCCAGCACGTCAAGGAGCGGTATCCGCGCCTGCCCGAGCGCTGCCTGCTGAACGCGGCGCAGAGCCTGACGGTCTTCCGCCGCTTCTGGCAGGAGCAGGTGGACTGGCGGCAGTTCTGGCCGGCCGAGGCCCGCGGCGAGGAAGAAGCGACGCTGCTCATGGCCTGGCGCGAGATCCACGGCATCATCAAGGGCGCGGCGCGCCTGCCGGCGGACGGGGGCGAAAAGGCGGGCGCGGGTGACGCAAGAGAGCCGCTGCTCGCGTTCCTGACCGCAGACGAATACCAGCAGCTCCTCATGCGTGAGAAAAAGGCAAGCCGCCGCGACGCCTTCTGGGTCCGCGCGCTTTACCGCGTCTTTGCCGCGTATCAGGCGTACCTCAAACGCCACGGCCTGCTCGACGACAACGACGTGGCCAGCCTGATTCTCCGGGCCCCGGCGCCTGAGGCGGCCGCCTATACCTCCGCCTTTATCGACGAATGCCAGGACCTCACGCAGCGCGAGCTTCTGGCGATCTTCAAGCTGCTTTGCGGCACGCGCGCGAAGCGTTTGGCTTCGGACCGCTGCCAGATGGTGCAGCCCACATACTTCGAGGAGTCGTGGATGCGCACGACGCTGAACCGCCTCGATGCCATGCATGGGCGCATGCTGCCGGAAGAGGCCTGCCGGCCACGCTATCTGCGCTACAATTACCGTTCGAGCCGCAGCATCATCGCGTTCCAGGACATGATCCTGCAGCACTTCCGCAAGCGCCACATCCTGACCTTCAAGGAAGCCGAGCTGCAGCAGATTAAGGTGCCGCCGCTGACGCCTGCCGGCTGGAAGCCAGTCTGGATCCTGCCGTCGGAGAAGAACCGCCGCCTGCTCACGCAGGACCTCTGGCGCCGTCTCGAGCCGGGCAGCCTCATGCCCGTTTTCGCCTTTTCTCATTTTAATGCCGGTGCCAGTGCCAGTGCCGGTGCCGGGACGCAGGGCCGCTTCGGCATGACGGCGGAGGATACCGTCACCGACGTGCTCTCCTGCAAGGGCATGGAGTACCCGGCCGTCCTGCTCTGCGACATCCTCAGCGATATGGCCTTCGATCCCGCCATGGCCTGGAAATACTTCTACGTCGGCGCGACGCGGGCCAACCGCGGCCTGCTGATCTATGAGGAAAACGCACGGCCCGGCAGTCCCAGCTATGCCTTCCTGCAGGAAGCTGCAGCGGCCGGCCTCATCGACTGTGCGGCAGACCTCGGCGATACGAGCCCGTATCAGCACCAGACCTGGCTCGTTTGCCTTCAAAGCAGGCTTTCGGCGGGGGACCAGTACGAGCGTCTCGAGACGGCCGAGCGCGCGCTGGACTTCGGACAGTACGAACTGGCCCTCAAGATCTATCTGCGCGAGGGCAGTGATCCCGACATGATTGCCTACTGCCGGGGCAAGGTGCAGGAAAACCGCGGCGATTTTGCCGCAGCCCTGTATAGCATGCGGCAATCCCCGCCGGCTGGAGCGACCATGGCCGCAGCCGCAGCAATGGTGCCGCCGCGCTTCTGCATCAGCCGGACATCGAGGGACCCGAGTTCGTGGCGGCCTTCCTGCTCGCGCGTGCAGGCGCGCCGCATCTGCTGCAGGAGGCCAGGACCGCCTGGGAAGAAGCTTACGGCCCCGGGGACGCAGCGTTTTATCAGGCCCTGCAAACGGCCCTCGGCCGCTACGACTTTGCGGGTGCTTCGCTCCTTGCGTGGAACCGGCAGGTGCAGCAGGGGACAAGGGACAGCCTTTCGCGCATCGAGCGGGCCAGGGCCGCCGTCCGGCAGCTGACGGCGCAGCCGCTTGCAATGACCGGGACAGGCAGTGAGTCAAACGGCAGTGACAGCAGAGAAGGGACAGAAAACAATGAATCATACAAACGACGCAAATAACGGCTCAAACAGCAACGATACGAAAACGGCTTCAACGGCTTCGCCACCCTCCATATCCCTGCAGGACGCCTGCGAGGCCATGATGGCATATCAAGAGGGACTTGCGGCCATCGACGCCTGCCTCGATGACTTCATGACGTCACTAAAAAAGTTACAACAAGACCTCCGGATGGAGGAAACGCACGGCCGCTTCACCGCCTGCGAACAGGCCATCGAGCGCCTGACGAGCCAGGTCGAAGCCTGCGCACAGTCCTTCGCCGTCATCCATCATCATCAGAAAGGGCTTTCGCAGTCCTTTGCCAAGATTGAAGAGCTGCGCGCGGCCATGCAGCTCTTCGAACAGGCCATGGGACGCTACCAGCAGCAGGCCGGCAATCTCAACCGCAAGCTCTACAACCGCGACTTCCAGGCCACGCTCAAAAGCATGAACGAACTGGCCGCCGACAGCCGCAGCCAGGGCACGTATGCGTACCGCCATCTGACGGACCACGATTACGAGATCCTCATGCACGAATACCAGACGGCCTTCGGCAGCCTTTTGCCCTCAAATGAGCAAGACAAGCCTCAGGACCGGGAAACAACTGAGCACGTGCGGGACGAGGCACAGGACGAGGCGGAACAGGCAAAAGCCAGAAAAAACGTCCGCACATTCCTGCAGGCCGCCTGTCAGCTCCTGGAAGAAACCAGCCTGACCCAGCAGGAATACGAGGGCCTGCAGCGCCTCATCGAAAAGCTCGTGCACAGCCGCCACGAAGCCAGAAGCCGGTTCCTGGCAGCATACCAGTCCGACACGAGAACTGACCAAAGAGACTGAACCTCACAAAACCATACCATACATATAATTATAACGGAAAAGCCATCCAGTCAAAGGCGCATCACGCGATGCATGCCGACACGCGACCGGATGGCTTTTTGTATGTCCATGCAGTTGCTTACACATTTGCACCTTGGGAAATACTCGTCACAGTACTTGAGTAATACTAATACTGGTATTATGTAGTATTATACGGTATTACTGGAGGGACAAAACGGAATAGTTGCAGTTAAAATAAGTAATATCAAGGATTACAAGGAATGTCGGCAAGATGAAAACAGGTATTCAATAGATAGTTATGGTAATACCAAAAGTAAAAATTACGGCTGGTTTTTGGGTAAAATAAAACTTCCGATAATTTATACTTATCGGAAGTAATTTATGTGATCGCTAAATGTATGGTCTGGCATTGTATGCGTTCTGCTAGTATTCTATTTGGCCAATTTTGTGTGACAAAGCCACGACGCAGGATGTCTCAGGATATCTCTGGCGTGCAGGATGAGTTTCCAATCTTCGATTTCGTGCATCCATTTTCAAAAAGGTAAGATTCCGTTATCATCAGTATTCTTGCCAACACCTTATAATCCAGATACTGCACACCATATGACCCTTCATGAATCTGTTGAGCCATATTGCTACGGTAGTAAATATCCATAGCTTTTTCCAGTGGAATACCATTTTCTTTTGCGAGATATGATATCAGGCGCTCTTCTAATCCTTCCTGATAAAATTTTTCGATAGTATCCTCGTTCATGAAGCGACCTCCGATGCTTTGATAAACACCAGGACCCGATTGATTGCTCTCGTTGTAATGAAAGCAATCTGATCATAACCTGGATATACCCGAATTTCCTTTAAAGCACGCTCTTTGTCCCAGATTCCTGAATGATACATATCAACAACACGAAACACCTTATCATTTGCTACCTTACCTATGATGATGTCATATTGCTGATACGCTAAGTTACCATCACGACATTGACATACAAAGTCAATCCAAGTGTCCAGATCATCCCCAAAGTCCCTGACGCTAAGTCCCTCCATGTTCGATGACATTTCATATTCATTCAAAATCGGCTTTGAATCCTTAGCGAAGAGCGCTTTGCGCTTGGCCCAGCGTTGAGCTTGATCCTTATTTGTTGTCACATAAAAACCCCGTCCAAAATCCAGGTCACGAAAGGAATGGATGACATCTGGGTGATTTACAATCATATTGGATCCATGGTAAACAATCATACAGTCATCCCCCTATTTTTCAGAAACTCACTGATATCATGCACGATATAATCCGTGCTCTGCGTATGAAGTATATCATAGTAGGGAATCAGATATTCGTCCAAGCATCCACTTTTCTTTATTGCTTGGTAGACCTTTGATGGAGTTGTATTCCAGCGGTCTGCGCAAGCATGAATCATATATACGATATAGGAAAAGCTATCTTCATTCATAAAAGCCTCCCTCCTCTACTTGCTCCAGCCTGCCTCAGCAGCATCAATCGTTTCGTTTCAAGACGATGTCACACCCTAAAGCCCGAGCAAATCGTTCTACGGTTTCCAGTTTTGGTGAGCGGGCACCCGTCTCAATGCGGGCGACTGTCGTCTGTCCTGTGTTCATGCGTTTGGCCACTTCCTGCTGGGAGATATGCAGTTCTTTCCTGCGTTGTATCAGTTGCTCAAGAATCGCACTCATGCTCCTCGCCTCCTACTTTTATTATAGCCTATCGGTGTTTAGAACACAATCCTATTTACCACTCAAATGCCCGTAAAGCCGCATAAGAATGGAGACGATCAACGGCCATCTGCTGGAAGATCTGCGGATTCGCGATGCAGGGAAAATATGCGCTTCGGCATCGCCGCTATCATCGCCAGCCATCAGGTATATATTTACGCGTTCTGAATGACATCGAGCTTTCCTGTGCGTGGATGAATCATCAGGCCGTGCACCTTGATGTTCTTCGGGATGTAAGGATTGCCGGCAATCTTGGCCACGGCATCTTTGACATTTTCGACGGGGTCGCGAAACGCGTTGGCCCAGGCCTCGAGCTCGCCATGGATCTTGTCAATGGCGCTCTCACTTACGCCATGAGCACGCATCGCAGCGGCGAGGCTGTCTGCTGTCGTCTTGGCCATGCCGCATTCATAATGCCCGACGACAAAAATCTCTTCGACGCCCAGTTCATAGATCGCCACCATCAGGCTGCGAATCACCGTGTCAAATTCACCAGTGAGATAGTTGCCGACCGTGCGGATGATTTTGGCATCACCGCGCTGAATGCCCATGGCCGGCTCCAGAATCTCCGTCAGCCTCGTGTCCATGCAGGTGAAAATAGCCATTTTCTTTTTCGGCAGCTTGCTCGCGGCAATGTCCTCCTCTGTATAATCATGCTTGCCATGTGCCACAAATGCTTTGTTGGCAGCCAGGATTTCTTCTAAACGCTCCATTTCTGTCTCCTCCTTGCATTATTGTGATAAATTTCCTATATTTTATTCGCCAAAAATATTCATTCTCCTTCAAAAACATTACTTTAAAAGTAGGACTCCAGCGCTCTTGTACCGAATTATTTTATCAGCATATGAAAAACAAAGCACAACATATTCTAATTGAAAGAAGGATTAATGTGAAAATATTCATTCAAGAGTTTTGTATAGCACCGTGTAGTGCTATCTTCCTGCGAGACTTGACACGGCCTCATGTCCGTCCTATACTGATGTTTATCAGATTGAAATATATCAATATATAAAGAGGTGATGGTATGATTCCTGTTGAACCCGTCAAAGTCCTCAAGGCATTGGCCGATGTCAATCGGCTGCATATCCTAAAGCTCCTGGGACGCGGAGAACAGTGCGCCTGCGTACTGCTCGAGAATCTGGCACTCTCGCAGCCGACACTCTCGCACCACATGAAAATCCTCTGCGATGCGGGGCTTGTCGCAAGCCGCAAGGAAGGCAAGTGGATCTACTACACACGCCAGGCCAGGGCGCTCGATGAGATTGCCGCCTATCTCCAGGCGCTTGGCCAGGAAGTGCCGCCGGACGCCCCGGCCGCCGATTGCCACTGCCGTGAATAACGGCAGTTTTTCTTCAGATGATGTATTTATAAATTTCTATCTATCTATTTATTTAGAGGTGTTTTCTATGCAGCATGAACAAGCAAGCGGCATTAATTTCTTCCAGCGTTATCTGACCGTCTGGGTCCTTCTATGCATGATCGTCGGCGTCGCCATCGGCCACTTCCTGCCGTCTGTGCCCGCCTTCTTCTCAACACTCCAGGTCGACGGCATCTCCATCCCGATTGCCATCCTGATCTGGCTCATGATTTACCCGATGATGATGAAGGTTGACTTCGAGAGTATCAAGGCCGTCGGACAGGCGCCGAAGGGCCTCTTTGTGACCTGGATTGCCAACTGGCTCATCAAGCCGTTCACGATGTACGCGCTCGCCTGCGTCTTCTTCTTTGTCGTCTTTCGTGCACTGCTGCCAGAAGATCTCGCGACGGCCTATCTCGCCGGCGCCGTTCTTCTGGGCGCGGCTCCGTGCACAGCCATGGTCTTCGTCTGGAGCACACTGACGCATGGCAATCCCGCCTACACGGTCATCCAGGTCGCAACGAATGACCTGATCATCCTTGTGGCCTTCGTACCAATCGTCAAATTCCTGCTTGGCGTCTCCCATGTCACGGTGCCCTACGATGTGCTGTTCCTGAGCATCTTCCTCTTCGTCGTCATCCCGCTGATTGGCGGCGTCCTCACACGCCTTTCCGTCATACGCCGCAAGGGACAGACCTACTTCGACCAGGTCTTTGTACACCGCTTTGACGGCGTGACAACCTGGGGCCTGCTCCTGACACTCGTCATCATCTTCAGCTCCCAGGCACAGGTCATCCTCGAGAATCCCCTGCACATCGTATTGATTGCCGTGCCGCTCATTCTCCAGACATTCCTGATTTTCGGCCTGACCTATGGCGCCTGCTATATGCTGCATCTGCCCTTCGACATTGCCGCGCCGGCCGGCTTCATCGGCGCTTCGAATTTTTTCGAACTCGCCGTTGCCGTGGCCATCGCGCTGTTCGGCGTGACGAGCCCGGCCGCCCTCGCGACGACCGTCGGCGTGCTGACTGAAGTCCCCGTCATGCTGACTCTCGTGCGCATCGCCAATCACACGCGCCATCACTTTTCAGATGGATTTACCCGCAAATGCAAATGAAGTTATTTCCTGATCGACGGGTCCTGGATTACAAGCTTGCACGCGACCAAACGCATTTATGCTATAATGAAAATATCCGCAATATTTTGGAATACGGTTCCGTTTGACGAAACAAAAGCAATGGCTGCAAGGAGGGTTTCTTTATGATATCTGCATCTCGTCTCGAAGAACGGCTCGCGCATATCCGTTCGCTCACGGCCCCAAACAGCGGCGCCGGCATCATGCGGCTGGCGTTTACCGACAGCGACTGGGCCTGCCGCGCGTATCTCTTGTCTTTGATGAAGGACGCCGGCCTCTCCTGCCGCGAGGATGCTTTCGGCAACATCATCGCGCGCCGGGCGGGCAGACGGGAGGACCTGCCCGCCGTCATGTTCGGTTCACACGGCGACAGTGTGCCGCACGGCGGCAACTTCGACGGGATCGTCGGCATCCTCTCGGCCATCGAGGTCGCCAAGAGTCTCGAGGAAGACGGCGTCGAGACGGATGCACCGCTCGAGATCGTCCTGTTCATGTGCGAGGAATCGAGCCGCTTCGGCGCGGCGACGCTCGGCAGCCGGGCCATGCGCGGCAAGCTCACGCAAGAGGACCTGACCCGCCTTAAAGACAGGGACGGCGTGACGCTGCGCGAGGCCCTGCTGTCGCGCCATCTCCATCCCGAGGCGCTGGCATCCGCACGCTACGACAAGCCGCTCAAGGCCTTCTTTGAGGTACACATCGAGCAGGGCCGCGTGCTCGAGAGCATGAAAAAGGACATCGGCATCGTCACGGGCATCGCCGCGCCGACACGCATGCGCATTCACCTGCACGGCCGTGCCGACCACAGCGGCGCCACGCCCATGAATCTGCGCGCGGACGGGCTCTGCGCCGCGGCGGAGATCATCCTGGCCGTGGAGCGCGAGGCCAGATCGCATGTGGAGCCGCCCGTCGTCGGTACAGTCGGTACAGTTGACGTCGAACCGGGCGCCATGAACGTCATCCCCGGCGAAGTGACCATCGGCGTCGATATTCGCAGCATTTCCGCCGAGGCCAAGGCTGCTGCCGCTGCGCACATTGAGGATTTTGCCCGGCAGGCGGCTGCGGCGCGCCACATCCCCCTGACCATCGAGCACCTCGGCTGCGGCACACCGGCGCCCATCTCCAGGGAGATGGTATCCTTCCTCGCGGGGCTCTGCGAAAAGGACGGCATTTCTTGCATGACCCTGCCGAGCGGCGCCGGCCACGATGCCATGCACTGGGCCGATTACACCCAGGTCGGCATGCTCTTCATCCCCTGCAAGGACGGCATCAGCCACAATCCGCGCGAGAGCGCTGAGCTTACGGACATCGGCCGGGTCGCCAAACTGCTGGAGCAGGCGGTCCGGCAGGCCGCCCGCGCGGACTTCCGGTTCTCCTGATCAAAAGCTTGGCTTTTCCATAAAAACAACAAACAAAAGCGAGCGGCACGTACAGGTATTTTTCTGCACGTGCCGCTCGCTTTTTGTCGTTCCTTAATTTCATTGTATGGCTGCTCACGCCGTTACTGAAAACTTATAAAAAGCCATAGTCTATTGATGA
>NZ_QRVW01000002.1:0-135713 GCF_003458855.1 Mitsuokella sp. AF21-1AC | reverse complement strand
TGACCCTGCACATGAGCATTGCCTGGCAGGAGAGTAAGGCACTTCGTGACACCAGCTCTAGGCTCATGACGTTTTATCCGCTCAAACTCTACAAGCTTCGCTGGGGCATTGAGACGAACTACTACGAGCAGAAGATGTTCTGGGAGCTCGGTAGCTACAAAGTTCGTACGAAGACTGCGATTGAGCACCTGCTGAATCTGACGAACGCTGGGCACGCTCTCATGAAGATCCTGCCGTACGAGGACGGGAAGCTGAGCGCCTACCGGGACAAGAGCCCGCAGGAGCTGCGGCACGCGCTGAGCCAGCAGATCCACAAGGAAGTATTTTTCGCCACTTTGGTGTCCAAAGCCCAAAGTAGCATAAATTCAGGCACGCTGCTCAAAGCCTTGCAGGTCTTGGCCTGGGGCGATGAGCAAGCGGCTTAAAAGCTGTAAACTGCTGTAGATATTACTATATCATGAAGGCGGGCTGTTGTATGTGACTCGGTAACTCTTGAGGATTTTGCTGACGGCCTGATGCTTGTCTCAGGGGCCGTTTCCATCAGGCAGAGCAGTGAACGAGAGCGGTTGCCCTTTTTTTTTAGGCAACTGCACTGCCAGCTTCCCGGAAGGGACGCCAGTGGTAGAGAGCTGTCCCTTTTGAGGGAAGTGAGCCCGAAGGGCTCAAAAGGGGAAGCAGGGAAATGGCAGGGGATTGTCGAATGATAGAAGCAGGAACATAAAATGAAGGAAGGCGATATAATGCGCAGAGCAAAGGATAAGTTGACGAATGGAGAGCTTTATTTGCCGATGGATGGCGAGCTCATGGAGGAGCAGTTTGACTGCATGGAGAAGCTCTATGATTTTAATATGACACGGCCGCATGAGCAGGAGAAGCGGCAGGCACTCCTGCGGGAGATGCTGGCGGAGATGGGCGAAGACTGCTACATCGAGCCGCCGCTGCATGCGAACTGGGGCGGACGTCATTTGCATCTTGGCCGGCAGGTCTATGCGAACTACAATCTGACGGCGGTGGACGACGGTGAGATTTTCATTGGGGACTACACGATGATCGGACCGAATGTGACGCTAGCGACACCGAATCATCCTCTGGCGCCGGAGCTGCGCGAGAAGGGGTATCAGTACAATCTGCCGATCCACATCGGCCGGAATGTCTGGCTCGGCGCGGGCGTCATCGTGGTGCCGGGCGTGACGATCGGCGATAATTCGGTGATCGGCGCGGGCAGTGTGGTGACGAAGGATATCCCGGCGAATGTGCTGGCGTTTGGCGTGCCATGCCGTGTGCAGCGCGAGCTGGGCGATGCGGACTGGCAGTTCTACCACAAGGGGCGTCCGGTGCCGCAGGAACTCCTGGCACTTCGCCGCACGGATGAGAAGTGAGGATACGAGCTTGCCTGTATGGCAGGTGGAGGTGATTTTTTGGACGAAGAGAAGGATCCACAGGTACGCGTGATGTCGCGTCAGGAGAAAGAGGAGTATCAGGGCGTCACGATCGATGAAAATCCCGATACCGAGGAGGAGCGCGTGGAGACGCCGCGCTCCCGTTCGCGCATTTACGTGCATTCCTCGTTTGGCAATACGAGTCTTGGCCGGATGGGCTGGGGGACGAAGCTGCTGCTCGTGGTGGGCGGTGCGGCGCTCTTGGCATTCCTGTTTTTTGTCGCGCTGCCCGTGCTTTTGCTGGTGGTTGGTGCGGCTGCGGCAGTCTGGCTCATCATGCGGCTGATTTCCGGCTGAGCCCTATGGGCGGCTTGGCCGATTGAAGCGGAAAGGAGCGGTTTTCATGGGTACGGTTCTTTTGCTGATTGTGGTTTTGGGCGTGGTCCTCTTTGTGGCTGGCCGGATGTCGCCACCGGCCAATCAGGCAGTTTCCTCGAGGCGTGCGGATGCAGTCAGCCCTGCGGTTCATAAGGCCGTGGCAGGGGCAAGACCTGCCCCTTCTTCGCCTGCTTCGCTGCACCAGCGCTCGTCGGGCGTGGTCCGGCCGCCGCTCTTGACGGCAGATCAGCGTCAGGCACTGCGCGATATCCGCCGGCAGAATGCGCGGGAGCGTCAGCATGACAGCCGCATGGCGGCTGCGGCTGGCCTTGCGGGAGTCGTGGCCGGTGCGGCGCTCATGCATCATCACGATGCGGAGGCGACGCAGGCGCATATCGATCAGGCGGCGGCAATGCAGCGCGACGCGCTGGCTGAGCAGGATGATGGCTTTGACGATGGCGGCGCCGATACGGATTATGCTGACCGCGACTGGGACGATGTCGATGATGATGTCGACTGGGATGCGGACTGGTCCGTGGATGATGACGAGGACTATGGCGATGCCGGAGATGACGGCAGTTCCGATGATTATGACGGCTATGGCTATGGGGATTCCTCGGATTACGGCGGCGACGATTATGGCGGCGGCTATGATGACTACGGCGGTGGTTATGATGATGGCGGCTATGATGGCGGCGACGGAGGAGACGGCGGGGCTTTCTTCTGATCTGGTGATGCTGTGAGTTTGCTTGGAGAGGAGAGGCAGGATGTTTCGTGATCTCGCGCGCATGACGGCGCAGCTCAAGGGGCCGCGCTATGAGGGGGCTCTGATCGGCCGGGCCGTCTGGGAACGCAGGCCCGGCGATACGAAGGGGCGGCCGGAGGTGCTGCGCGACGTGCACGGGCTCATGGAGGTCATGGCGGCCGATGCGTCGGGGCGCCTGACGCTCGTGATGATGCTGGGCCATGCGGCGCCTGTCCCGAAAGCTTCGGCAGGGACTGCCGTGCATCGCCTGCGGCTGCTTGCGACGGGGACTGCAGCTTCTGCCGTCATCTCCCTGCGTTTTTCGGCACAGGATGTCCATGATTTCGTGCGGACCGTCGGGGATACGAATCCCCTGCATGCGGGCCCGCATCCCGTGGTGCCGGGGCTTGCCATCCTCGAAGCTGCTCTTGCGCATCCGGCACTTGCCGGTGCCGAGCGCGCCGAGCTGCGTTTTCGCGGGGCTTCGTTTGCCGGCGATACGATCGAGGTGGAAGTCCGGACGGTCGTTCCCCGGCAAAAGGCCTGATGCTGTCATGCTTTTAAGGCGGCAGCTTATCGTTAACTTGCATAACCTGCAATGTTGACGATAAGCTGCCGCTATTTTATAATAAGAGGCATGTGCAGCATTTTGCTGGCAGGATTACTGCGTCCCGGGTCCTGCGGGGCCTGAGGACGGGAAAAGAGGTATCATTATGTATTCGCAATCATCTTCCCTGACCGTACGCGATATGACGAAGATGGCGCTTTGCGTGGCGTTCTGCTGTGTGACGGCGTACATCTCGTTCCCGTTGCCGTTCACGCCGGGCATGGTCACGGCGCTGACGCTGGCACTCGGCGTGACGGCTTTCGTGCTGCCGCCGAAGCAGACGCTGATCGCCTTGCTCATCTACACGTTTCTGGGCGTGATCGGGCTGCCGGTCTTCGTCGGCGGCACGGCGGGCCTCGGCAAGCTGTTTGGTCCGACGGGCGGCTACATCTTTGCCTGGATCGTCGTGTATCCGATCATCAGTGCGCTCAAGGGCAGCTGTCCGAGCTTCAAGCGGTATGCACTCGTCGATATCGTCATCGGCATCCCCGTGACGTACATCGGCGGCCTCATCTCGATGATGCTCGTCATGGATATCAGCCTCGAGGCGGCGCTCGTCATGGCGGTGCTGCCGTATATCCCGGGTGATGTCATCAAATGCCTGATGGCGGCATTCCTCGGCGTGAAGGTCAATGAAGCCGTTGAGAAACGGGGCTGAGCGCATGAAGGGCGAAGCGGTTTATGTCCTCGGCGGCCTGCGCACGCCAATCGCGCACCGCGGCGGGGCGCTTTCGCACAGGCGTCCCGAGGAGCTCGGCTCGCTTGTCATGCGGGCGCTGCTCGCGCGCTATGGCTTGTCCGGGCGCGAACTTTCGGGTGTGCTCGCGGGCAATGCCGTGGGGACGGGCGGCAATCTGGCACGGCTGACGGCACTTATGGCGGACATTCCCGAGGAGGTGCCCGCATGTACGGTCGATATGCAGTGCGCTTCGGCTGCCGCCGCTATCTCGCTTGCGGCGGCGAAGCTTGCTTCCGGGCAGGGGGAGCTTTTTCTGGCGGGCGGCATGGAGAGCGCCTCCCTGCAGCCCCTGCGCGTCTATGACGAGAAGGACCCGCGCCATGCGCTCATGCCGGACGGTGCGTACAAGACGGCGCAGTTTGCGCCGGGCGATGTTTCGGCGGATGCGATGCTCCGCGGCGCTGAGCGCGTGATGGAGGCCGAGCACGTGACGAAGGAGGAGCTCGATGCCTTCGTGCTGCGCAGTCATCATCTGGCGGGCGAGGCCGTGCAGAAAGGCTGGCTCGCAGATGTGATCCTGCCGGTCGGAACTTGCCGGCGTGACAGCGGCGTCCGGCCGCATTTATCCAAGAAGCTCCTGCGGCGTTTGCCACCGCATTTTGGCCCGGGAACGCTGCTCGATGCCGGCAATGCCTGCGCGATTCACGACGGCGCGGCTTTTCTGCTGCTCGCGAGCGGCGATTTCCTGCGGCGCCATCATCTGAAACCTGAGGCGCGGCTCGTGGCGACGGCGTCGGTCGGCGGGAACCCCGCTGAGAGCCCGCGCGGCGCGATGCGCACGGCCGACGCACTGCTTTTGAGGCAGGGGCTTTCGTATGAGAATCTGGCGGCGATTGAGTTCAATGAGGCGTTTGCCGTCATCGATGTCTTGTTCGAGCGCGCGCATCCGGGGTGCCTTGACCGCTACAACCGTCTCGGCGGGGCGCTTGCCTACGGCCATCCGTACGGGGCGTCGGGCGCGGTCCTCGCGCTGCATCTGCTGCAGTCGTTGAAGCTTGCGGGCGGCGGCCTCGGGCTCCTGTCGATTGCGGGCGCGGGCGGCATGGGCGAGGCCATCCTGCTCGAGCGGCTGCCAGATGCGGCGTCAGAGCAATGGAGCAGAGAGGAAGTGCACGAAGATGTGTGAAGAAAACAGGAGTTTTGCGAAGCGGCAGCTTGACTTGGAAAAGCAGGGCCTCGGGAACTATGCGGCTTTGCTTTACTGGCAGGCACGCCGCCAGCCGCAGAAGCTTGCGCTCGTCATTGATGATGAAGAGCTGACGTATGGCGAGCTTTGGCATCTGGTCGTACCGATGGCGCTCGAGGCGTCATCGCTCGGCGTGCGCGGCGATGTGCTCGTGGAGGCGGAAGATTTCCTGGCGCAGCTCACGTCGTTTCTCGCGCTGCAGGCCGTCGGTGCGCGCCCCATCCTGCTGCACCACGGGCTGCAGGCGCAGGAGGTGCGCGCAATCCTCACGGAAAACAGCCTGCAGGGCATCTGGCGCTGCCTGCAGGGCGGAGCACGCGTCTTTGAGCCGTCAGGGCTTCTCGAAAGGCCGCACGAGGAGCCGGATATATTGGGCGTCCTGAGCTCGGGCTCGATGGGGACACCGAAGGTCATGTACCGCACGTATGCGAGCTGGGCGGGCTTTTTCCCCGTGCAGGATGAAATCTTTCACGTGGATGCGGATGCTGTCCTTTTTTTGCAGGGCAGCCTGAGTTTCACGGGCAATATGAACAGCTGGCTTTCTGTGCTCTATGAGGGCGGCACGGTCGTGACGAGCCGCCTGACGCGCTGCCATGTCTGGGAGGAGCTGCTGCGCCGCCATCAGGTGAACGTGCTCTACATTGTGCCGACAAAGCTGCAGCTCCTCAGCAGGGCGATGGCAGTGCCTTACGTAGGGCTTCGGACGCTCTTCACGGGCTCGCAGCTCTTGTCGCCCGCCATGCTGCGCCGTCTGCAGCAGATTTTTCCCGCAGTCACGATCCTTCTCTATTACGGCGCGAGCGAGCTCAATTACATCACGTACGCCGTCTGCGAGAATCCGGACCGCGACAGCAGCAACCTCGGCCGGCCGTTCCCGGGCATCGGCGTCTCGGTCGGCGATGATGGTCTCATCTACGTCGATACACCGTATCATGTGAGCGGCGCGAAGATTCCGTTCACGGTCCGGGATACGGGATACCTCAACGAAGAAGGCGAACTGATTTTTGGCGGGCGGCGTGCAGCCTGGATCAACAAGGGCGGTGTCAAACTCAGCACGATTCGCCTCGAACTCGCGCTGAAGGCCCTGCCGGGGGTCGCCGACGCCGTCGTCCTGCCCGTGCGTGACAGTCTGCGCGGCGATACGGCCGCGGCATTCCTCGTGGCAGAGGAGGGCAGCTCCGAGCAGCAGATTCGTCAGGCCGTGCGCCATGCGCTGAAACCTGTCGAAGTCCCCGATAAGATGGTCTTTTTGCCGCAGATCCCTCTGAATGATCGCGGCAAGGTGGACCGTCCGGCGCTCAAACGGCTTTTCGGTGCGGAAAAGCCGTAAAAAGAAGCCAAAAGAAAAATGCAGAATGGCTTGACAAGGGTGTATAAGGCTCATATAATAAAGCCATCGACACAAGCGATGCGAAAGACATGGCTGCGGAGGCCACCTCTTACAGAGAGAAGTGCAGTTGCTGAGAGCACTTCAGGAGCGTGCCGGAGCTACCCCTTTCAAGCTTCCCCGCTGAACGCTGCTGCTGAGTAGGCGGGGACGGAGCACATTCTCCGTTATCAAATGCTGAGTGGTCATTTTGTGCAAGAGCAGGGTGGCAATCAGGGTGGAACCACGATGCTGAAGCTTCGTCCCTCATGGGACGGAGCTTTTTTATTTTCCTATTGTCAAGGAGGGCATACATTATGTTAAAGATTACCATGAAAGACGGTGCCGTACGTGAGGTAGAGGCCGGCGTCAGCATCCAGGATTTCGTGAAACAGGTAAGCAACAGCCTCGCCAAGAAGGTCCTGGCTGCTAAAGTAGACGGTGAGACGAAAGATCTTGCGACCGTTCTCGATAAAGACTGCAAGGTGGAGTTCCTGACGTTTGAGGATGCGGACGGCCGCTGGGCACTGCGCCACACGGCTTCGCATATCCTCGCACAGGCCGTCAAGCGTCTCTACAAGGATGCCAATGTCAAGCTGGCCATCGGCCCGGCCATCGACAACGGCTTCTACTACGATTTCGACATGGACCGTCAGCTCTCGGAGGCGGATCTTGCCAAGATCGAGAAAGAGATGAAGAAGATCGTCAAGGAGAACCTCAAGCTCGAGCGCAAGGAAGTCAGCCGTGAGGAGGCCCTGAACTTCTTCAAGGAGAAGGGCGAAGATTACAAGGTCGAACTCATCGAGGATCTGCCGGCAGGTGAGAAGATCACGATGTACACGCAGGGCGAGTTCACGGATCTCTGCGCCGGCCCGCACGTCGTCTCGACGGGCAAGGTCAAGGCCCTGAAGCTCATGAGCATCGCCGGTGCTTACTGGCGCGGCGACGAGCACAACAAGATGCTGCAGCGCATCTACGGCACGGCCTTCGAGAAGCAGGCTGATCTCGACGCATACCTCCATATGCTCGAGGAGGCCAAGAAGCGCGATCACCGCAAGCTCGGCAAGCAGCTCGACCTCTTCAGCCTGCATGAGGAAGGCCCGGGCTTCCCGTTCTTCCATCCGAACGGCATGGTCATCCGCAATGAGCTCATCAACTACTGGCGCGAGGTACACCGCCGCTACGGCTACCAGGAGATTAAGACGCCGATGATCCTGAACCGTCAGCTCTGGGAGACGTCCGGTCACTGGGATCACTACAAAGAGAACATGTACTTCACGAAGATCGACGGTGAAGATTACGCCATCAAGCCGATGAACTGCCCGGGCGGCATGCTCGTCTACAACTCCCGCCAGCACAGCTATCGCGACCTGCCGCTGCGCCTCGGCGAGCTTGGTCTTGTCCATCGCCATGAGAAGTCCGGCGAGCTCCACGGCCTGTTCCGCGTCCGCAACTTCACGCAGGACGATGCCCATCTCTTCGTCACGCCGGATCAGGTCGAGGAGGAAATCCAGCACACGATTGACCTCTTTGACGAAGTCTACAAGACGTTCGGCCTGACGTATGTCGCCGAGCTCTCGACGCGCCCGGATGATTCCATGGGCTCGGATGAGGATTGGGAGCTCGCGACGAACGGCCTGCGCAAGGCTCTCGAGCACCGCGGCCTCAAGTACATCGTCAACGAAGGCGACGGCGCCTTCTACGGCCCGAAGATCGACTTCCACCTCAAGGATTCCATCGGCCGTACGTGGCAGTGCGGTACGATCCAGTACGACATGCAGATGCCGGAGAAGTTCGACCTGACGTATGTCGGCGAGGATGGCGAGAAGCATCGCCCAATCATGCTGCACCGCGTTGTCTACGGCTCCATTGAGCGCTTCATCGGCATCCTCATCGAGAACTACGCCGGCGCTTTTCCGGTCTGGTTCGCACCGGTACAGGCCCGCATCCTGCCAATCACGGAGCGTCAGGGCGAATACGCCAAGAAGCTTTGTCAGCAGATGTTCGATCTCGGCCTGCGCGTTGAGGTCGATGACCGCAATGAGAAGGTCGGCTACAAGATCCGTGAGGCACAGGTCAAGAAGACGCCGTACACGCTCGTCATCGGCGACCAGGAAGTCGAGAACGGCACGGTCACGGTCCGCAAGTACGGCGAGAAGGACAATGGCCAGTCCATGAAGGTCGAAGACTTCATTGCTTACCTGCAGGATAAGGTCAAGACGAGAGCACAGGAATATTGAGATCCTGTCAGATTGTGACAATGATGCGAGCCCGCGAAGCACTGCACGATGAAGCAGAGCCCTGCGGGCTCTTTTTTGCATCGTGCTGGGGGCGTATCATTTTTGCGCAGGGTGCTGTCATGTCTTGACGGCAATAGCGAAAAGCGTTATGATATATGAGTACCGGATTTGTGTATATTAGTACTGTGAGGGATATTGATCGTATGGAAATGACAATGACAAGATTGCGTGAGAGGGCTGTCCAGGCGGCTTGGGAAGAAGTGCGTCTCCATTCTCTGCGCTTCACGATGGCCGATGTGACGCGGCGCTTGCACATGAGCAAATCCTCGCTGTACAAGATCGTGTCATCGAAGGCAGAACTGGTCCACCTCATGCTGGACCACATCATGTGCCGATTTAATGGGGAAGAGCAGAGGATCCGTTCTTCTAGTCAACCCATTGCAGAGCAGATCCACTGTCTTATACAAGCATATCTCTCTCTGGTAGAGCCGATGACCTTGACGGACTTCTATCGCGAACTGGAGATGCAGTATCCGAGGGAATACGAGAGATGGCAGACCTTCTTCCACCAGAAGATCGATGTGACAATCGATATGCTGCAGCAAGGTGTCGACGCAGGTGTATTTCGTCCTATATCCCTGCAGGTATTGCAGCGCTGCCTCTATGCATCGGCCGCAGCCATTACGGTCCCTGCGTTCCTGAAGGAACATGATCTGACCTATCAGGAGGCACTGGAATCACTCGAGGACATATTGTTTCATGGCCTGCTGGCCAAGCCGGAATGACAGGCTCAAGGAATCGCTGAGTTTTGCGGTTCCTTGCTTTTTGACGGTTTGAGTACTGAGAAAATCAAATACAGTACTTATAGGATAACAAGGAGGAGAATATGAAGAAACAGATGTTGTGGTATCATCGCCACCAAAAGGACATCAAGCTCGTGCTGTTTGTCGTTGCGTTGATTCTCGGCCTGGGACTGTTCTACTGGCAAGCAATGGCAGCGAAGACAGACCAGCCGGGACTCTGGGGCATGGCAGATGCAAAGGAGAGCAATATCAATCCAAAAGTCAGCGGCAGGGTCGTTGCGCTTTATGTCGATGAAGGAGACACCGTCAAGAAAGGGCAGGTCATCGCACGTTTGGACAAGGACACGGGGGAAGCCGCAGAGCGGCAGGCGAGGGCTTCGCTGGCCGCACAGTATGCCTTGGTCCAGCAGACGGTTTATAATTCGGACAGCCAGAGCGGCAAGCTGGATGCTGCCCTGAAACAGGCGGAAGCGACCTGCCGTCAGACAAAAGCAGCGCTCGATCTTGCCAATAAAGACGAGAATCGCTACCGTACCCTGCTGGCGGAAGACGCTGTGCCGCAGCAGACATACGACACGTATGCTTCGAAGCAGAAAGAGGCGCAGGATGCCTATGAAGCGGCTGCAGCTGGTGTCGAAAGTGCAAAAGCAGCACTGGAAGAGAATGAGGCCAATGCATCTGCACAACAGGCGGCACTGGAACAGGCCAATGCCCTGCAGGGGGCACTGGACAGTGCTTCCATCAATGTGAATGAGACAGAGATCCGTGCACCGTACGATGGCGCCATCACGCAGAGCTTTGTCGAAGAAGGGGCGCTGGTGTCACCATCTGTTCCACTTTTTGCCATTCAGGATGCGAGTGACAACTGGGTCGATTTCAAGGTGGCTGAGACGGATATCGGCAAGTATCGCATTGGCGATGATGTGACCATGGAGGCCCGTGATGGCAAGACGAAGCTGACGGGAACCATCGAGAGCATCCGCCGCAAGTCGGACTTTGCCACGCAGAAAGCGACGAGTGAACGAGGGGATACCGATGTCATGGCGTTCAATGTCAAGGTGCGCACGAATGATGACAGCGTCTGGCCGGGAATGCGGTTCCGCCTGCTGAGCGGTACCGATGGGCGATGAGTACGAGAAGATGAGCATGACAATGCGTGGGATGACAGAAAGGAAAGCGATATGATGCGTAAGCGTATCGGGCAGGATGCCTGGAAGAAGATCCTGCAGGCCGTCATTAAGGAAATGCATCTACTGATGGCCCTGCATCGCCGTACGGTCATGATCATGGTGGCTGTGCCGCTAGTCTATACAGTGCTATTTGGTGCATTGTTCTATGAGAACGCGATTGAAGATGTGCCTATCTTGGTCTGCAATCGGGATGAGGGGGCGGCTGGCCGCAAATTGGTGCGCGACCTCGCGACGATGCCGGATATCCGCATCGAGGAACGGCTCCTCGATGAAGGCGATGAGAAGGACTTGGTGCAAAATGTGATGGACGCAGGCGCTGTGGGAGTCGTCGTCATTCCTGCGCATTTCTCGCGGGATATTGCATGCGGCGAACCAGTCTCGGTTGCTTTTTTCGTGGACAACAGCAATACGACGCTGGGCGGCACGGCAGCAAAGGCCGTTCAGTCTGTGGTGGCGCAATGGGATGCGTCGGTACAGGAACACCAGCGGCGCGCGGCTGGCTGGACGAGTGGGCAAACAGGCAGTCTGGACCTCGCCGTGCGTGTGATCGGCAATCCGACGGGCGGCTATGAGGACTTCTTCCTCGTCATCCTCATCCTGCATGCCGCACAGATCGGCATTGTTTTCTCGTTGGGGCCGTCCATGGTGCTGGACCGGAAGCGGCGCCGGAAACGTTGGGAACGCCATACGCTTTCCTGTCTGCTGGCCAAGTTCCTCGTGTACCTGCCACTTTCGCTGCTCATCCTGTGCGTCTGCTTCGCACTTTCCATGTGGGGGCTGAGTCTCATAAACCGGAGCGATTATCTTTCCTTGATATTGCTATTGAGTGCATATCTCAGTGCAATAGTCGCCTTCGCTCTGTGTGTCGGTTCCTGGGTCCGCAAGGCCGAGCAGGCCATTACGTATGTGCTTGTCTATATCATGCCGTCCGTGCTGTTCTCGGGGGCCATCTGGCCGCGCTATGACATGGATACGGTCAGCTTGGCCATTTCCTATATTGTGCCGATTGGCTATGTGGCAGAAGATTTCCGTAACCTCCTGCTGTTGGGAGATTCACCTGGCTGGCTATGGCATGCAGGTATCCTCTTTCTCATTGCAGGCTTATTTCTAGGGCTTGCATGTCTCGGGATCCGGCAGGTCAAGGAGAAGGATACGGCGGAGAAACCGGTTGGGATGAAGAAAAGGGAGGAAAAGGATGCGGAAAATCTTGATGCGGAAAATCTTACAGAGGGAACTGTCAATCCTATGGTATGACCGGCGCATCGTCCTCGTGGTCATGCTGGCTGCTGCCAGCTTATATGCGGCACTTGTCGGCAACCTCTATCGGCATGAGATTGTAGAACAGATTCCTGTGGCAGTCTGTGACCTCGATGATTCGCAGCTCAGCCGTCAGCTGACTGATGATGTATCAGCGGCAGATCAATACCATTTTATCGGTGAGACACGCCATATGCCAGAGGCGGAGGAATGGCTCCGGGATAAGCAGGCGGCAGCTGTGCTCGTCATTCCCTCCGGCTTTGCCGATGATTTCTACAGTGGCCGTCCTGTCACATTGGGCTTTTTGCAGGACGGGACGAATACCTTGGTATCGGGATATGCATCATCGCCCATGACGTATCTTGTTGCATATTGGTCAGCGAAATACCGTACGGCTGCTATCATGCGCCATGGTACACCAGAGGTACCGATTGCTTCAGTGGGGCTCAGCGTGCGCAGCATCGGCAATCCGACGCAGAGTTACCTTGCATTCTATACGTACGGCGTCATGCTGATGGCTGCCCAGATTGGCATCATGATGGCATATGCCCTCTCAGTGCAGAGCGATGTGCGCAAAGATTATTACAGGGAATATGGATTCCTGCGCGTCACCTTTGTCAAAGGGGTTCTTTATTGGTGGCTCAGTTCCATAGCTGTATTTCTCGGCATTCTGTTGCTGGTGATGGCCTTCCGCCTGCCGTTCCATGGCAGCTGGCTCCAGATGCTGTCGATCTGTGCCGCTTTTCTCTTCTCGGTGGAGGGACTGGTTGGGCTGTTGGCACTCTATTTCCGCACAAAGATTGCCCTTGTGCAGTGCTTGGTATTCTACACCTTGCCGGCTTTTCTAGTGGCCGGTTACATCTGGCCAGAACAGGGGATGACCGGCTTGATGCGGGTCATCTCTTGCCTGCAGCCTGTCCATTACGCGATAACGGACTTCCGTCAATTGGCGATGGTCGGGATGTCGCCGACTTTCACGCAGCATATCCTGATTTTGTGTGCGGTGGGCATCTCTGGTCATCTCCTGACTGTAGCTGGGCTGAAATGGTTGTCGGCGCGACGATGCCGAGGTGGGGGAGAAACAAATCGGGGTTATTGATTTTTTGTCAAATTTTGCAGGATACCTGTTGACATATCTAACAATCTTGTGTTATACTCACTAAGTACGCAACAAGAAGGAGCCACCGCTTCTCACCTGATGATGAACAGTCAGCCGGGTTTATAGTATGAATTGATGGAGGTGGCTTTGTGCCGCCTCCTTTTTGTTTCTCTATTATAAGGTTGCAGACGTGATAACGTATCAGGATTATCAGGAGGTGTTTCCACTATTAGCAGGGAATCGTTAAGAATCAACGAACAGATCCACATCCGCGAAGTTCGCGTGACGAGCGCCACGGGTGAGCAGCTCGGCATCATGCCGACGCGCGAAGCACTGCGCATGGCAGAGGAGCAGCATCTCGACCTTGTCGAGGTTGCGCCGAAGGCGAAGCCGCCGGTTTGCCGCATCATGGATTTTGGCAAGTACCGCTATGAGCAGCAGAAACGGGAGAAAGAAGCGAAGAAGAAACAGAAGACCATCAACATCAAAGAGGTCAAGCTTCGCCCGAACATTGAGCAACACGATTTTGACGTCAAGTTGAAGAATGCACTTCGCTTTGTCGAGGAAGGGAATAAGGTCAAGGTAACGATCATGTTCCGTGGCCGCGAGCTTTCGCATCCGGAACTCGGCAAGGAGGTACTCGCTCGTGTGGCTGCACAGCTCGGAGATCGCGTCTCCGTCGAGCGCAATGCCAAACTTGAAGGAAAAAATATGACGATGATCGTCGCACCGAAGGTGCAGAAGGCATCGAAGAAAAAGTCGAACAAGACGCAGATTAAGGGAGGAAACAGTAATGCCGAAGATTAAGACTCGCAGAGCTGCAGCAAAACGCTTTTCCGTAACGGGCAGCGGTGAATTCAAACGTAACAAGGCTTTCAAGAGCCACATCCTGGAGAAGAAGTCTCCGAAGCGCAAGCGCAACCTGCGCAAGGCTACGCTCGTAGCTGGCGCTGATTTTGGCCGCGTAAAGAACATGCTCCCGAACGGTTAATCCGAGGGACAGCGATAGATAGATTTTAGGAGGATAAGAACATGCCAAGAGTTAAAGTAGGCGTGACTGCACATAGACGTCATAAGAAGATCCTGAAGCTCGCAAAGGGCTACAAGGGTTCCAAGAGCAAACAGTTCAAGAAAGCCAATGAGACTGTCATGAAGGCTCTCTACTACGCACGCCGTGACCGCCGTGCCAAGAAGGGCAACTTCCGTCGTCTCTGGATCGCTCGTATCAATGCCGCTGCTCGCACGAACGGCATTTCCTACAGCAAGCTCATCAACGGCCTGACGAAGGCTGGCGTTGAAGTCAACCGCAAGATGCTGGCTGACCTCGCCATCTCCGATGAGAAGGCTTTCGCACAGCTCGTCGCTGTTGCCAAAGAGAACCAGTAATTCGTTATCACGATAACGAGGCGGGCCCGTCGAAGCTCTGCACGATGAAGCAGAGCCTCGCGGGCCCGTTTTCTCATATGGTTTTGGATTTATGGTGCGCTGCCAAAAGGCGGCAGGATAGCAGGACAGAAGGATGGGGGAGACGGTGATGGCAGAACGCATTGACAGCCCGGCCAACAAGAAGATCAAGCAGATGGAGAGCCTGCTTTTGCGCAAGCATCGGCAGAAGCAGGGACTTTTTCGCGTGGAGGGCGTGCGCCTCGCGGAAATGGCCGCAGAATCCGGCTGGGAGCTCGTCTTCGGCCTCTACACGCGGGAGCTAGCGGGAAAAGAACGCGGCAGCCATCTGCTGCAGGTGCTCAGGGAACGGGGCCCGCTCTATGAGATCTCGGATCAGCTCGCGCGGCGCGTAGCCGCGACGGACACGCCGCAGGGCATCTTCCTCGTCATGCGGCAGCCGCGGTGGCAATCGATGGAGCTTGGCACGACGGGTGACGCGCTCTATGTGGTGCTCGACGGCGTGCAGGACCCCGGCAATGCGGGCACGATCATCCGCACGGCCGATGCGATTGGCGCGGATGGCGTCATCCTGACGAAGGGCTCGGTCGATATCTACAGCGACAAGGTCGTGCGTGCTTCGATGGGCTCGATCTTCCACTTGCCGATCCTGCAGGACGTGGAGTCTGCCACAATCAGCGAACTGGCGAAGCGCAGGGGGTGGCAGCTCCTGGCGACGGCGCTCGACGAGACGGCGCAGCCGCTCTTTGAAGCGGATTTTTGCAAGCCCTCAGCCATCGTCTTCGGCAACGAGGGGAACGGCGTCTCAGAAGGGCTGCTCGCGGCGGCACAGAAAGTTTACATCCCGATGTACGGACGTGCGGAATCGCTCAACGTCGGCGTTTCGGCGGCCGTTGTGCTCTACGAGGCCGTGCGTCAGCGCCGCTTTCAGTCATCGCCCCAGACGAGGTAAACGCCGAGGATGCCCTGCCTGAGGGAGACGCGGAAGGTGTCCTGCGGCGGCTCGAGCACGTTGCTGACGGCGCGCGGCAGCAGCTGCGGCAGGGTGGCGCCAGCAAGCGGCCAGTGCAGGCCGTCTGCGGTCACACCCTCTGTCAGCGGCGTCAGCGGCAGCAGTGAGATGGCCTTGGGGCGCACATGACAGGTGATGGCGATATCTTCGCCGTCCTTGAGGTAGAAGAGGGCTTCGCGCTCGTCAGCGAGCACGCAGCGCAGCGGCGCGGCGGCACAGCTGAAGATCGTGCTGTAGGCGTGGTCGAAGCGGCCGCCGAAGACGCCCGTGAGCAGCGCGGCTGGCATGCCTTCCTCCTGGGCGATGGTCAGTGCTAGCTGCGTGTCCGTGTCGTCTTTTTCGGGCGGAAACGCGTGGATGGGGATGCCGCTGGCTTTGGCCTGCTGCCAGGCGAGGGGGCTTGCACTGTCGCCGTCGCCGATGAGGCTGGCGGGGCGGAGTCCTGCCTTCTGGCAGGCGTCGAGCCCGTGGTCGACGGCGATGAGCCGGCGTCCCTGGGCGGCTTCGCGCAGCCAGCGGACATCCGGCGCGCGGCCGCCGCTCACGAGCAGGCCGGCTTCCTGCGGCACGGCGGGAGAGGCGGAGACGGCTGTGAGTTGCGGCAGATGAAAACGATGCTCGGACATGAACATTACCTCGCTTTTTTGTCGAATCACATGGTATACTTATTATTAGGATACCATTTACGAAGAAAGGATGGAAGTCATATGGTCAAATACACGTATTACGGTCATTCCTGTTTCCTGCTCGACGATGGGAAATACAAGGTGCTCTGCGATCCGTTCCTGACGGGCAACCCGAAGGCTGCAATCAAGGCGGATGAGGTGGAGTGCGACTATATCCTCATCACGCATGCGCACGGCGATCATCTCGGCGATGCGCCGGAGATCGCGGGCCGCACGGGCGCGGAGCTCGTGGGCATCCCGGAGGTGCTGGCCATCTGTGAGGAGCGCCTGCCGGGCCTCAAACAGCATCCGATGAATCTCGGCGGTTCGCTGACGCTGCCGTTCGGCAAGGTCCGCATGACGCTCGCGCAGCACAGCTCGGGCGTTGCGGGCGGCGTGGCCTGCGGCTACGTCATCTACATGGGCGGCCTCGTCATCTATTTCGCCGGCGATACGGCACTCTTCAGTGACATGCAGCTCATCGGCCACAAGGATACGCTCGATTATGCCATCCTGCCGATCGGCGACAACTACACGATGGGCCTCGAGGATGCGGCGATGGCTGCGCAGCTGCTCAATGCGCCGCATGTGATCCCCGTACATTACAATACCTGGCCGATCATCAACCAGGATGTGCGCCATTACAAGGAAATCACCGAGGCGATGACGCGCGCCGAGGTTCATATCGTCGAGCCGGGCGAGTCAAGAGAATTGTGAGGGCGGATGTGTCAAAGGTCATCGTTATCCTAGGGCCTACGGCGTCTGGCAAGACGGCCTTGTCGCTCAATCTCGCGGAGCGGCTCGGCACGGAGATCATTTCAGGCGATTCGATGCTTGTCTACAAGGGCTTTGATATCGGCACGGCCAAGCCGACGCCGGCGGAACGGCGCGGCATCCCGCATCATCTCATCGATATCCTCGAGCCCTCGCAGTCGTACAGTGTGACGCAGTTCCAGCAGCAGGCCGGGGCCATCATCCGCCGGCTCAACGCGGAGGGGCGCATCCCGATCATCGCGGGCGGCACGGGACTTTATTTAAAGGCCCTGCTCGAGGATTATGCGTTCAATGAGACGGGCGAGCATCAGGCGTTCCGCGAGGAGATGCGCGAACTCTGCGAGCGCGAGGGGCGCGAGGCCCTTTACGCGCGGCTTGTACAGGCGGACCCGGAGTCTGCCGGGACGATTCATGCGCACAATATCCCGCGCGTCATCCGGGCACTCGAGGTCGCGCATTTTGGCGGCGAGCAGATCTCGCGCACGCGCGCCTATGATGACGGGCAGGAGCTCGCTTACGATGCCTTTGTCATCGGCCTCTCGTGGGAGCGGCCGGCCCTCTACGAGCGCATCAACCGCCGCGTCGATCTCATGATGGAGGCGGGGCTCGAGCAGGAGGTGCGCGGTCTGCTCGCCTCTCAGGTGACGCGCGTGATGCCCGCGATGAAGGGCATCGGCTACAAGGAGATGGCAGCGTATCTCGCGGGCGAGCTGACACGTGAGGAAGCCGTTGACGCCATCAAGAAGGGCACGCGCCATTTTGCGAAGCGTCAGCTGACCTGGTACCGCAAGATGCCGTACATCCGCTGGTATGCGATGGACAACCGCTCAGAGCAGGAACTTTTCGCAGAGGTTTTGCGGGATCTGGCAGGATTTTGGCCACAGGAGTCGAATCTTTTTCTATAAGCAGTAATCATAGAAGTAAGGGGGACCCATTCCTATGCCAAATAAGACAATCAACCTGCAGGACAGTTTCTTGAATCAGGTGCGCAAAGAGAACATCGCCGTGACGATCCATCTCGTCAATGGCTTCCAGATCAAGGGCAATGTCAAGGGATTCGATAATTTCACCGTCGTGCTCGAGAGCATGGGCAAGCAGCAGATGGTCTACAAGCATGCTATCTCCACGATCACGCCGGCCCGTCCGGTCAAGGGGACGGTTGTCGCCACGGGTGAACGGAAGAGCGAAGAGGCTTGATGCCTCTTGCCTTATGGAGGCCCTTCTTCGAGGAGGGCCTTTTTTGTGTCCGCAGATGGATGAAATGGATGAAACGAAGGGATGAAGAATATGATGGAAATGAAAGGCAGGGGCTTTGCCGTCGTGTCGTCGTATGAGGGGCTTGACATCACGCTGCCGCAGCGCAAGACGGCAGCGAGCGCCGGCTACGACCTCGAGGCGGCCGAGCGCGCCGTTATCGAGCCGCAGCAGATGGCGATGGTGCCGACGGGGCTCAAGGCGTACATGCAGCCCGATGAGATGCTGACGATCCACATCCGCTCGAGCCTTGCCGTCAAGCGCGGCCTCGTGCTGATGAACAGCGTGGGCATCGTCGATGCGGATTATTACAACAATGAAGACAACGAGGGCCATATCTACATCGCGCTCTGGAACCGCGGGCAGGAACCCGTCGTGATTGAGCGCGGCGAGCGCATCGCGCAGGGCATCTTTCAGAAGTACCTGACGGTGACGGAGGATGCGGCCGGTACGGGCAGCGTGCGCAAGGGCGGCTTCGGCTCGACGGGCCGCGCATGAGGAGGGAGCAGCGTGAAAGACGACAAGGATGATATGGGAAGCCTCGGCATGGATCTCTTCGCAGGTCCGGCAGCCGGGGATGCCCCTCATGATGCCGCCATGCAGGATGCGCCTGCCGGCGGTGCGTTGCATGCGTTTGAGCCGCTCGCGCAGCGCATGCGGCCGCGGACGTTCGCGGAGTTCATCGGTCAGCAGGAGGCCGTGGGCGCGGGGCATTTCCTGCGCCGCATGATCGAGAGTGACCAGATCCCGTCGCTGATCTTCTACGGACCGCCGGGCACGGGCAAGACGACGCTCGCGCAGATGATTGCACAGATGACGCACAGTGCGTTCAAGAAGCTCAATGCCGTCTCGGCGGGCATCGCCGATATCCGCAAGATTGTCAAGGAAGCTGAGGAAGCCCGGCGCTATTATCAGCGCCGCACGATCGTCTTCATCGACGAGATCCACCGCTTCAACAAGAGCCAGCAGGATGTCCTGCTGCCATATGTGGAGGACGGGCGGCTCGTGCTCATCGGCGCGACGACGGAGAACCCGTTCTTTGAGGTCAACCATGCGCTCTTGTCGCGCGTGCGCATCGTGCGGCTGCGGCCCCTGACGGACGGACAGCTGCTCGCCATCTTGAAGCGCGCGCTTGGCGATAAAGAGCGCGGGCTCGGCAGCCGCAGCATCACGGCCGATGAAGGCGTCCTGCCGGCAATCGCTCAGCTCGCGAATGGCGACGCCCGCATGGCGCTCAATGTGCTCGAGGGCGCGGCCGCCATGCTGCCGCCGGCGGGCGGCAAACTCACGATGGAACTGCTCGACGAGATCACGGGCGAGCGCGTGCAGCGCTATGACAAGACGGGTGACAACCATTATGATACGGTTTCAGCCTTCATCAAGAGCATGCGCGGCAGCGATCCCGATGCGGCACTCCACTATCTCGCGCGCATGCTTGCGGCCGGCGAGGATACGAATTTCATCGCGCGGCGCGTCGCCATCTGCGCAGCGGAGGATGTGGGCAATGCCGACCCGATGGCCCTCGTCGTCGCGATGTCGGCCGTGCAGGCCGTGCAGTTCGTCGGCATGCCCGAGGCCAGGATCCCTCTGGCGCAGGCCGTGACGTACATCGCCTCGGCGCCGAAGTCGAACGCCGCGTATCTCGGCATCGATGCGGCGCTCGCCGACGTGCGCGGCCGCAACTGCGGCAGCGTGCCCGTGCATCTGCGCGATTCTCACTACAAGGGGGCCGAGACGCTCGGCCATGGCAAGGGCTACATCTATCCGCACGATTTCCCGGGCCATTTCAAGCGGCAGTCCTATCTTCCGGAGGCCATGCGCCACGCGCATTATTACGAGCCGACGGAGAACGGCGAGGAGAAGCGCCTGCGCGACTACCTCAGGAAATGCTGGCCCGAGCGTTTCCATGAGGATGAGAATATCTGACGGAACAGGACAGATGTCTTTTGACACGGCGGTGCATTTCTGCTATATTGTCTATAGCATTTAAATCCGAGAAAATTACTCGGGATTCGGTTCATATATTTTGTTTATGATTGTTCAATGAGGTATCCGAGATGAAGATATCGACCAAGGGAAGATACAGTGTGACGGCGCTCTATGAGCTCGCGCTCCATTACGGGGAAGGCGCCGTATGCCTGAAGAACATCGCCAGGAGTCAGGGGCTTTCCGAGAATTATCTCGAGCAGCTCATGGTGCCGCTGCGCCGTGCCGGCATCGTCAAGAGCGTGCGCGGCGCGCAGGGGGGATACATGCTCGCGAAGAGTCCGGCTGAGATTACGATTGGGGAGATCATCACGACGGTCGAGGGGCCCATCGCGCTCGTCGACTGCCTGCTGACGAGTGCCGAATCGTCCGAGCAGCCCTGCGACAGGGCCTGCGATTGCGTGACGCGCGGCGTCTGGGAGAAAGTCTGCGACAGCATCAGCAGCGTGCTCAACAACATCACGCTCTATGACCTCTGCAATGACAAAGACCATATCTCGCAGAAAGTGGGGTGTGCGCGGTGAAGCCTGTCTATCTCGATTACGCGGCGACGACGCCGGTGGATGAGCGCGTCGTCACTGCCATGCTGCCGTATTTCACGCAGCACTTCGGCAATCCGTCGAGCCTCTATTCGTTCGGCCGCGAGGCGCGCCGGGCCGTGGCCGTGGCGCGCCGCCAGGTGGCATCCCTGCTCGGGGCCTCGCCGGAGGAAATCTTCTTCACGAGCGGCGGCAGCGAGAGCGACAACTGGCTCATCAAGGGCGTGGCGGCAGCCTGCGGGCACGGCCATATCGTGACGACGGCCGTCGAGCATCACGCGGTTCTGCGGGCCTGCAAGGCTCTGCCAAAGGACCGCTTCTCCGTGACGTATCTGCCTGTCGACGACAAGGGCCGCGTCGCCCCCGAGAATGTGGAGGCGGCGCTGCGCCCCGATACGATCCTCGTCAGCGTCATGATGGCGAACAACGAGGTCGGGACCATTGAGCCCATCGCGGCCATCGGCGCCATCTGCCGTCAACGCGGCGTGCTCTTTCACACGGATGCCGTGCAGGCCGCGGGGCATCTGCCCGTCGATGTGGAGAAACTTAACGTCGATGCGCTCTCGCTCTCGGGTCACAAGCTCTACGGTCCGAAGGGCACGGGCGCTCTCTACATGAGGCGCGGCCTTGCCGTAAAACCGCTGATTTGTGGCGGTGAACAGGAGCGTTCGCAGCGGGCCGGCACGGAGAATGTGCCGGGCATCGTCGGCCTCGGACAGGCTGCCGAGCTCGCGCGGGAGGAGATGGCGGTGGAGACAAAGCGACTGCTCGCGCTGCGCGCCACTCTTTGGCAGCAGGTGCAGGCGATACCGGGCATGACGCTCAACGGTGACGCGGAGCATCGCCTGCCGGGCAACCTTAACCTCGCCATTTTCGGCATCGACCAGGAAACGCTGCTCATAAAGCTCGATCTCATGGGCTTTACCGTCTCGGCGGGCAGCGCCTGCAGCGCGGGTTCTCTTGAGCCCTCGCACGTGCTGCTGGCCATGGGGCAGTCGCCGGATGAGGCGCGGACGGCCCTGCGCGTCACGCTCGGGCGCTTCACGACGGAGGCGGAGGTTACGGCGTTCGCGGCAGCGCTTCGTCAGGCTGTGGCAGAGATCCGTCATGCATCATGAAAATTTTACGTGGCACTTGCGCAAGTGAGTGCCTTTTTTGTGCATTTGGCAAATCATTTGCAAATACTATGATTTCATGTATAATAAATTGGGATGGCTCTATGCAAGGGCTGATTTCAAGGAGGTAATGGAATGGTCGGCGATAAACTGCGCGCAGAGCGCGAAAAGCAGAATCTTACGGTCAAGGATATTGAGAAGGGTACGAGTATCCGGGCTTTATATATTGAATGCATTGAGAAAGGGGATTACGAGCAGCTGCCGGGCGAGGTCTACACGAAGGGCTTTATCCGCAACTATGCCAACTATCTGAAGCTCAATGCGACGGAACTCGTGCATGAGTTCGTGACGGAGCGTCATCCGGAGAAGACCGCGGCCGCTCCGGCCGCACAGGCGGCGAAAGTCAAGGCAGCACCGGCCGCATCGCAGAAGGAGCAGGCATCGAAGGTCCGCGAGACGGCAGCGGCTGCTGCACAGCCTGCAGCAGCCGAGGAGAAGAAGGCATCGGCTGAGACGAAAGCTGCACCGTCACCTGCCGCCGCACCGCGGAAAGCACCGCAGCGTCCGGCAGCACCCGCACGCCAGGAGCATAAGGCGCGCAAGGCAGCCCCTGCACAGCGCCCGTTTTCTGCGCCTTCCTCGGGCTCGAACCGCGGCAAGTTCATCATCCTTGCGGTCGTGCTCGTCGTCGTAGTCGGTGTGGCGGCATATCTCTTGGGCTCTTCGTCTTCCGAGACGCCGGCACCGGCTCCGCAGCAGGCGCAGCAGCAACAGGCGGCCGAGCCGCAGAAGACGTATGACGGCGTCGAGGTCACGGGCAAGTTCAGCGATGACTGCTGGATCGAGGTCAAGGCCGACGGCAAGGTCGTCTACGAGGGTACGCTCAAGAAGGGCGACTCGATGGATTGGAAGGGCCAGGAGAACGTGACGGTCCGCGCCGGCAACGCCGGTGCCGTCGAATTCACGGTCAATGGCAAGGAGCTTGGCAAGGCTGGCAAGGAAGGCCAGGTCGCCAATAAGACGTTCACGAAGGATGCAAACTGATGAATGGCTTTTTACCGATTTCACGCCGCGACATGAAAGAACGCGGCTGGGAGCAGCTTGACTTTGTCTTCATCTCGGGGGATGCCTATGTCGATCACCCGAGCTTCGGTCCGGCCATCATCTGCCGTCTCCTCGAGAAACATGGGTATAAGGTTGGTATCATTCCCCAGCCAGACTGGCATTCCACCAAGGACTTCGACCGCCTGGGAAAGCCGCGGCTGGGGTTCCTTGTTTCCGCGGGCAATATGGATTCGCTGCTCAACAAGTTCACGGCGGCCAAGAAAGTCCGCCATCAGGATGCGTATTCGCCGGGCGGCCGCGCCGGCTACCGGCCGGAGCGCGCGACGATCGTCTACTGCAACCGCCTGCGCGAGCTCTATCCCGATGTGCCCATCATCATCGGCGGCATTGAGGCGAGCCTCAGGCGGCTCGCGCATTACGATTACTGGACGAATGCGCTGCGCCGCTCGATCCTCGTCGACAGCCAGGCGGACCTTTTGATCTACGGCATGGGCGAGCGCGCCATCCTCGAGATCGCTGCCGATCTGCAGCAGGGTGTCGCAGTCGAAAACATCCAGGACGTCAAGGGCACGTGCTACCGCGTGCCGAGCAAGGATTACGCCTGGGATTATCTCGAGCTGCCCTCGTTTGCGGAGGTCTGCCGCGACAAGCTGAAGTTTGCCGAGGCCTTCAAGCTCGAATACCTCGAGCAGGACCCGATCCGCGGACGCCGCCTCCTGCAGCAGAATGACGAGTGGTGCGTCGTGCAGAATGCGCCGGCGATGCCGCTTGGCGAAGAGCAGATGGATGAGGTCTACGGCCTGCCGTACATGCGGACCTGGCATCCCATCTACGACAAGATGGGCGGCGTGCCGGCCATCCAGGAAGTACAGTTCAGCCTCGTCTCACAGCGCGGCTGCTTCGGCGGCTGCAATTTCTGCGCCATCATCTCGCATGAGGGGCGCATCATTCAGCGGCGCAGCCACGCGTCGCTCATACGTGAGGCGAAGATCCTGACGAAGATGAAGGGCTTCAAGGGCTACATCCACGATGTGGGCGGTCCGACGGCCAATTTCCGCCGCACATCCTGCGATGGTCAGCTGAAGCGCGGTACCTGCCGCGGCAAGCCATGTCTCTCACCGGTGCCGTGCCGGCAGCTCGTCGCCGATCATTCGGATTACATCAAGCTCTTGCGTGAGCTTCGGAGTCTGCCGGGCGTCAAGAAAGTCTTCGTGCGCTCGGGCATCCGCTTCGATTATCTGCTGCTCGCCAAGGATGATTTCCTGCGCGAGCTCTGCGAGCATCACATCAGCGGCCAGCTCAAGATCGCACCCGAGCACATCTCGGACCGCGTGACGGAGCTCATGGGCAAGTCGAACCGCGAGGTTTACCTGCGCTTCGTCGAGAAGTTCCGCCGCATGAACGAGAAGCTCGGCAAGAAACAGTATCTCGTGCCGTATTTCATGTCGAGCCATCCGGGCTCGGAGCTCAGTGACGCCATTGAGCTCGCAGAGTTCATCCGCGACATGGGATATCATCCGCAGCAGGTGCAGGATTTCATCCCGACGCCGGGCACGCTCTCGACCTGCATGTACTACACGGGGATTCATCCGCTGACGGGTGAGAAGGTCTACACGGCCAAGTCATACGAAGAGAAGAAGATGCAGCGGGCGCTTATGCAGTACTGGCTGCCGAAGAATCACGATATCGTCCGCAAGGCCCTGCACATGGCCCATCGCGAGGATCTCATCGGCTTCGGACCAAAATGCCTCGTGCGGCCGCGCGAGCAGGACAGGCAGGAGCATCCGGGCCGTCCGCGACGCCAGCATAAACAGGGAAAACAAGGGAAACAGGAAAAGAAGGTGCAGCCATGAGATGTCCATATTGCAAGCAGGCCGACAGCCGGGTGGTGGATTCCCGCGCGACAGAAGACGGTACGACCATCCGCCGGCGAAGGGAATGCAATGGCTGCGGCCGCCGCTTCACGACGTATGAGGTCGTGGAGAAGATGCCGCTGATGGTCGTCAAGCACGACGGGCGCCGCGAGGTATTCAAGCGCGACAAGATCCTCAACGGCATCATCCGCTCCTGTGACAAGCGCGATATCTCGATGGAGCGCATCATCGCCCTCGTCAATGAGATCGAGCGCGACATCCGCAACACGATGGACCAGGAGATTTCCTCGCAGGAAATCGGCAATCTCGTCATGGAGAAGCTCAAGGATTTTGACGACGTGGCCTACATCCGCTTCGCGTCGGTCTACCGCAAGTTCGCGGATATCTCGAGTTTCCTCGAGGAGCTGCGCGACCTGCAGGCCCGCAAGGAACAGAAGGATCCGGCAGAGAAGCCGGAGGGAAAATAAGAGTAAGGACAGGAACGCATAAAGCGCATACGTGGAGGAATTTGCGATTGGATTGGGAATTGAAGAAGGGGCTGCAGAAACAGCTCGAGGAGGAACGCGGCTATTACCGGTATCCGGCGGGAACGCGGACGAGGACGGCTCTCGTCTATCCGAATTCCTACTTTGTCGGCATGTCGAACCTCGGGTTCCACATCATTTATGACCTCTTGAACAAGCGGCCCGATGTGGCCTGTGAACGCGCCTTCCTGCCGGACTGGCAGGACCTCGCGCGCTACGAGAACACGCGCACGCCTGTCATGACGCTGGAAAATCAGACGCCGCTTTACGAATTCCCGCTGATTGCGTTCGCCGTATCCTTTGAGATGGATTACTTCAACATCCTCAAACTGCTGGAACTCGGGCGCGTCAAGGCGCGTGCCTCTGAGCGCGGCGAGCGCGACCCCATCCTGATTGCCGGCGGCCCGTGCCCGACGTTCAATCCCGAGCCGCTCTCCGCCATCTTTGATGCCTTCATCATCGGTGAGGGCGAGGTCATTATGCCCGCCTTCATGGATGCGTACCAGGAAGCAAAGCGCGAGGGCCTGACGCGCGCGGAAACGCTGCAGAGGCTCGCGCGTGTGCCGGGCGTCTACGTGCCGTCGCTCTACGAGCACCGCTATGCAGAGGACGGCACGCTCGTGTCCATCGAGCCGCTGCCGGGTGCGCCCGCCGCTGTCTCACGCCAGTGGGTCAGGGACCTCGATGCCTGGCCGGCGCATACCGTCGTCGTGACGGACAATACGGAATTCAATTTCTACCTCATCGAAACGGCGCGCGGCTGCGGCCGCCACTGCCGCTTCTGCATGGCCGGCTACTGCTTCCGCAAGCCCCGGAACCGGTCCTTGCCAGTCATCGAGGCGGAGGTGCAGGAGGCGCTTAAATACCGCAAGCGCATCGGCCTTATGGGGGCGGCAATCTCAGACTATCCCGAGATCAATGCGCTTTGCAAGGACATCCTCGGCGAGGGGCTCTCGATGTCGGTGGCCTCGTTCCGCGCCGATTCCGTCACGAAGGAGCTCGTCGATTCGCTCGCCGAGAGCGGCCTCAAGACGCTGACGATGGCGCCCGAGGCCGGCAGCGTGCGCATGCGTGCCGTCATCAACAAGGGCATCGAGGAACACCATCTGTTCACATCGATGGATCTCGGGCTGGCGGCGGGCATCCGGAATTTCCGTCTCTACATCATGGTCGGCCTGCCGTTTGAGGAGGAGGAGGATATCGATGCCATCATCGATATGACGAACCGCCTCAAGGACTATATGGAGGAGAAGGGCAGCAAGGGTACGCTGACGCTTTCGGTCAATCCCTTCATCCCGAAGCCGTTCACGCCATTCCAGTGGGAGCCCATGGCCGACCGCCGTGTCGTCGAGAAGCGCCTCAAGCGCCTCGAGAAGACCCTGCGCAGGCGCAAGCACATCATCGTCAACATCGAGTCGCCGAAGGAAGCTTATATCCAGGGCGTGCTCTCGCGCGGCGACCGCCGTGTCGCCGAGGGCCTGATGCGCGCGCACGAGCTGGGCGGCAGCAAGGCGTTCAAGCGTGCGCTCAAGGAATGTTCGCTTGACCCGGCATTCTATCTCTACCGACGCCGCCCGGAGGACGAGCTCTTCCCCTGGGAGCGGCTCGATATGGGGTTCGAGAAGGCGTATCTCTACAAGGAATTGCAGCGCTCGCAGCGTCTCGAGCCGACAATCCCGTGCTTCGAGGGCTGCCACCGCTGCGGTGTCTGCTGAGACGCCTCGGCCGGTTTTGCTGATTCTATCGTATCCGGGCCTGGCCCGCAGAAAGCAGAAAGAGGGAGTTCGATGAGTTTCGAGTTAAAACAAATCGCTTCGGGTATCTGGAGCGGTTCCTTTTCTTCGTTTCCGTCTGATGTGGCCTCACATGGCCTGTCGGGCCGACTGGGCGGCGTGAGCGAGGCGCCGTATGATTCACTTAATCTTGCGCTGCATGTCGGTGATGAGCCGGAGGCTGTCATCGTGAACCGCCGGCGCTATCTCACGGCGCTCGGCCTCGACGCCGCGCGTCTCGTGACGCCGGAGCAGGTTCACGGCGAGGCCATCGCGCGCGTGACGGCGCGTGATGCCAGCCGCGGCGCACTCTCTTATGACGATGCCATCGCGGCGACCGACGCACTGATCACAGACGAAGAGGATCTGCCGCTTCTGCTCTGTTTTGCCGACTGCACGCCCATCCTCTTTCTCGATCCTGTGCGCCGGGCCGTGGGCATCGCCCATGGCGGCTGGAAGGGCACTGTGCGCCGCATCGCCGCCAAGACCGTCCGGCGCATGCAGGACGAGTTCGGCAGCCGCGTGGAGGACATCCTCGTCGGCATCGGCCCGTCCATCGGACCCTGCTGCTACGAGGTGGGCGCGGAGGTCGCCGAGCAGTTCCGCGCGGCCTTTCCGGGGCACGAGCGCGAGCTCTTCACAGAACCGCAGCCGGGGCACACGCATCTGAGCCTCTGGGCGGCGAATACCATTCAACTCGAGGAAGCGGGCATTCCGCGCGAGCATATCGACTGTGCCTCTGTCTGCACAGCCTGCAATCACGCCATCTTCTATTCCTACCGTGCCGACGGCGGCAGGACGGGGCGCATGGCAGCCGTCATCGCGCTGAAGAAGCAATCGTAAATCATCATATATCGTACAAGTGAGATCATCTGGGGAATGGGGGATTATTCATGATCGCAGAACGACTCCATCAGGTAGAAGCAGAAATCAGGGCCGCCATGGCGCGGCGCACGCGCGTGCCGAAGAATGCGCCCGTGAAGCTCGTGGCCGTCACGAAGAACCATGACGTCGCCGCGATGCGCGAGGCCATAGATGCCGGCGTCACGGATATCGGCGAGAACCGCATCCAGGAAGCCAAGAGCAAATTCGATGTCCTTGAGCGCGACGTCACGTGGCATCTCATCGGCCATTTGCAGACGAACAAGGCCAGACAGGCGGTCAAGTATTTCAGCCTCATCCATTCGGTCGATTCGGAGCATCTGGCAAGGGCGCTTGACCATGAGGCCGGCAAGCTTGGCAAGCTGCAGGATGTGCTCGTGCAGGTCAACCTCGCGAAGGAAGCGAGCAAGTCCGGTGTCTACAAGGAAGACCTGCGGCCGCTGCTCGACCTCGTCGACGAACTGCCGAACCTGCGGCTGCGCGGCCTCATGTGCATCGCGCCGAACTATGAGAACGTCGAGGACTGCCGTCCCCTGTTCCACGAAATGTATGAAATTTTCCAGCAGGTAAAGGAAATTCCCTTCAAGACCGCGAATATATCATATTTATCAATGGGCATGACCCATGATTACACCATCGCCGTCGAAGAAGGAGCCAATATCGTCCGGGTCGGCACAGCCATCTTCGGCCCGCGTCAGTACTAGAGGAGTGTTTACGCATGAATGTCATCGATAAGATTTGTGGCAAGTTTGGGCTTTCGGATCCGGAAGATGAAAACCTGGACCTTGAGGAGGAAGACATGGATCAGGATCAGAAAAAGCGCCCTTACGATAAGGAGGAACCCGGCGCCCGTCAGGAACGCCGCGAGGAGGCGAGCAATGTGGTCAATCTCCATTCCGGTGCTTCGGTACGCGAGAATGTCGTGGCGGCCAAGATGAAGGTCATCATCATCGAGCCGAAGACCTTTGACGATGCCCAGCAGGTCGCCAACAACCTGCGCGAGCGCAAGCCGGTCGTCATCAATTTCGAACATACGGATGCTGAATCCGCGAAGCGCATCATCGACTTCATCAGCGGCACGACGTATGCGCTCAACGGTGAGATCAAGAAGGTCGGTCATAACGTCTTCCTCTGCGCGCCGAGCAATGTCAATGTGACGTATACGGAAGAGGAACGCAAGGTTTCGGCCGAGATGCCCTGGCTCAAGAAGTAAGCCGGAGCCGGTCTTTTGATTCTTTTTTGTTATCCAGCACAGACGCAGAAAGGGGATTTTCCGATGGGGAAGGTTGGCTTTATCGGCGGCGGCGCGATGGCAGAGGCTATCGTCGCTGCCATCACGCAGGGTACGGTGAATCGCGAGGATATCTACGTTTCCGACCACAAGGCGAAGCGCTGTGAGGAACTCGCGGAACACTACGGCATCCACACGAGTGTCGGCGCCGACGGCTTTGCCGGGGCCGTTGATGTGCTCGTGCTGGCCATCAAGCCGCAGGCTGCGGCCAAGGCCATGGAGGAAGTGAAGGGCAGGGTCCGCAAGGATGCGATCATCCTTTCGATTGTTGCCGGCCTGACGCTTTCGGTCCTCGAGAAGGCTTTTCCGGAGCAGCCCGTCGTGCGCGTCATGCCGAATACGCCGCTGGCCGTCGGTGCCGGCATGTCGGCCTTTGCCTGCGGCACACATGCGGACCGTCAGGCGGCAGCTGTCGTGCAGGAGCTCCTCGCGTCAGCCGGCCGGGCCGTCGAAGTATCCGAAGCGGCCATGGATGCTGTCACGGGGCTTTCGGGCAGCGGCCCTGCCTATGCGTTCCTGATGATCGACGCGCTCGCCGACGGCGGTGTGGCGGCGGGGCTCAAGCGTCCGGCGGCCATTGAGCTCGCGGCGCAGACGCTCCTGGGCGCCGCGAAGATGGTCCTCGAGACGGGCAGGCACCCCGATGTGCTGCGCGACCAGGTGACGAGCCCTGCGGGCACGACCATCGCAGGCGTCCGGGTCATGGAGCAGCGCGGTGTGCGCGGTGCCCTCATCGACGCCGTGCTCGCCGCGACGGAGAAATCAAAGGAGTTAGGAAAGAAATAATCTATGGCAAGTGAACAGAAAGAAAAACTCATTCGTTTCTATAAGGGCACGGAAGGCGAAGAAGCCGTTATCAAGCTCACGGACCTTGCCGAAACCGTGCAGCGCACGCAGAAGTTCCGCATCAGCGGCTTTTTGGATCCGTTTGGCCAGGAAATCGCCGAGACGGTCGCGGCCAATTACGGCAATCTGCGCGTCGACTTTGACGGCGGCTACCCGGGCGCTGAGCGTGCCCGCGCCATGTACGTCCACGAGGACTTCCAGGGAAAGCCCGCAGGCTTTGACATCGCCTGCATCAAGGCGAGCTGGAACGGACAGTTCGCACGCCTGAGCCACCGCGACGTGCTCGGCGCCCTCATGGGGCTCGGCATTGAGCGCGACCGCCTCGGGGATCTCCTCGTGACGGCGGATTCCGTGCGCATCCTCTGCGATACGAAGATGGCGTCATACCTCTTGCAGAATCTCACGAAGATTGGCGCTGTCGGCGTCACCTGCGAAGAGGCAAGCCTTGCGGACATCGCGCCGCGCGAGGAACGCTGCAAGGAGATTCGCGCGACCGTGGCCTCGCTGCGCATCGATTCGATTGCGGCCTCTGGCTTCGGCTCCTCGCGTAGCCGCGCCGCAGCCGATATCGCGGCCGACAAGGTGAAGCTCAATTGGCAGCATGTCAAGAGCGCATCGCAGACGGTCAAGGAAGGGGATATCATCTCCATGCGCGGCCGCGGCCGCCTCGAAGTCGCGGAAGTCCGCGGCCAGACGAAGAAGGGGCGCACGGTCGTCGTGCTCAAGCGTTATATTTAAGAGAGATAGGGGATCTTAGCATTGCTTACACCACTGGATATTCACAACAAAGAATTCAAACGCAGCTTCCGCGGCTATGATGAGGATGAGATCGATGATTTCCTCGACCAGGTCGTCAACGATTACGAGAAGCTGTTCCGCGAGAACGACAAGCTCAAGGAAGAGCTCGCGCGTGCTCAGCAGGACAACGCCCAGTACCAGAAGCTCGAGAAGAACCTCAAGGATACGCTGCTCGTCGCACAGAAGACGGCAGAAGAAGTCACGACCACGGCCAAGCAGAACGCGCAGGAGCTGCGCGACAACACGGCCAAGGAGTGCCAGAACATGCGCCGCGAGGCCGAGCTCGCCGCCCGCCAGATGACGGCGGATGCTGAGCAGAAGGTCCGCGATGCCCAGGCTGCTTACGAGCGCCTGACGGGGGAGCGCAGTGCCTTTCTTTGCCGCGTGAAGGCTGCGCTCGAGTCGGAGCTTGCCGTGATCGAGGATGCCATGAACCATGCGCCGGCGGAAACGGCCGCGCAGGCAGCAGCACCGGCCGCTGATGAACAGGCTGCGGCAGCGCCTGTACAGGAAGGATAAGCGACACCAGATGGCTCTCGTATTGTTTTTCCTGATCCTCGTCGCAGATCAGCTGACGAAATTCATCGTGGATGCGGTTTTCCTGCCCGGCGAAAGCGTGCCGGTCCTGGGCTCCGTCTTCCACTTGACGTATGTGCTGAATCCCGGCGCGGCCTTTGGCCTCCTCGAGCATGCGCGCTGGTTCTTCATCCTGGCTGCCGTGGCTCTCATGGTCGCCTTCTTTTGCTGCCGTGACCGGCTGCGCCGTCAGGACGCCTTTTTCTATTACGGCTGCGTGGCGCTGCTTGCCGGCGCCGTGGGCAATCTCATCGACCGCATCCGGCTCGGCGTGGTCATCGATTTCTTCGATTTCCGCATCTGGCCGGTGTTCAACGTCGCCGATGTGGCCATCGTCCTTGGCGTGGCCAGCATGATTTACGCGATTATATTTCGCATGAAAGACTAAAAAGAAACGGATGGGTGATATATGGCGGAGGAAAGCAAACAGTATACGGCTGACAAGGAGGGCGAGCGTCTCGATGTGTTCCTGACCCGCATGGAGCCGGAGCTCTCGCGCGCGCACATCCAGAAAATCGTCGCGGCCGGCAAGGCCGAGGTGAGCGGCAGGGCGCGCAAATCCAATTACAAGCTGCAGGCAGGGGAAATGGTATTGCTCACGATCCCTGCAGCACAGCCTGTCGCCATCCTGCCGGAAGATATCCCGCTTGATGTCCTCTACGAGGATGCCGACATCATCGTCGTCAACAAGCCGCGCGGCATGGTCGTGCATCCGGCGACAGGCGTCTATTCGGGCACGCTCGTCAACGCACTCCTGTTCCACTGCCATGACCTCTCGGGCATCAACGGCGAGATTCGGCCGGGCATCGTTCACCGGCTCGACAAGGACACGTCGGGCGTCATGGTGGCGGCGAAGAACGATGCGGCGCATATCGACCTTGCGGAACAGATCCGCACGAAGACGGCGCACCGCATCTACAACGCCATCGTCTGCGGCAATATCCGCGAGGAGGCCGGCATCATCAAGGGCGACATCGGCCGCCATCCGACGGACCGCAAGAAAATGGCCATCGTTCACGAGCACGGCAAGCCGGCCGTGACGCATTTCCGCGTGCTCGAGCGCTTCGGCGACTACACGCTCGTCGAATGCCGCCTCGAGACGGGGCGTACGCATCAGATCCGCGTGCACATGGCGAGCATCGGGCATCCCGTGCTCGGCGACCCCAAGTACGGTCCGCGCAAAGCCTGCCCGTTTGCCATCGAGGGGCAGGCGCTGCACTCCCTGAGCCTCTCGCTCACGCATCCCGTGACGCGCGAGCGCATGACCTTCACGGCTCCGCTGCCCGAGGATATGGCGAACATTCTCAAGGTACTGCGGGCAAAGTATAAGCGCTGAAGATTTGGTGTGACCAACTGTTTTGTAGTCTGGAGGGATTTCTATGCCAGTACTGACCGATAAGACCGTTTTGATGGATTCCGAGGGGATCCGTCGTGCCCTGACGCGCATCTCCCATGAGATCGTCGAGAAGAACAAGGGCGTGGAGAACCTCGTCATCGTCGGCATCCGCACGCGCGGCGTCCCCATTGCCGAGCGCATCGCCGCAGCCATCGGGCGCATCGAGGGCAAGCGTCCGCCCGTCGGCGTCCTCGACATCACGCTCTACCGCGACGATCTCTCGACGCTCTCGTATCAGCCGATTGTGCACCCGACACAGCTGCCCGTCGACATCACGGGCAAGACCATCGTCCTCGTCGACGACGTGCTTTACACGGGCCGCACGATCCGCGCAGCACTTGACGCGCTCATTGACATGGGCCGTCCGAAGACCATCCAGCTGGCCGTGCTCATCGACCGCGGCCATCGCGAGCTGCCAATCCGCGCGGACTTCGTGGGCAAGAACGTGCCGACGTCCTCGAAGGAGGTCGTCAGCGTCCAGCTCAGCGCGACGGACAAGGCCGAAAAGGTCGTCATCCGCGAATTCCGCGACGAATGAAAAAATGAACTGTGTTCATTTTTTCTACTTGACACCATTTCGCCGATACGTTATGATGGTAACAACAAAGCAGAATAAGAACTCATCCAGAGCAGCAGAGGGACTGGCCCGATGAAGCTGCGGCAACCATTGACGCGGTCAAAACGGTGCCAATTCCTTTAGGTTTCATGCCTATAAGATGAGAGTACGCAAAGGCTCTCTTTTATAGAGAGCCTTTTTTCTGCCTGTCTGTCCAGTATACAAACCAAACAACCATCAAGGGGGTTTATGAATTGAGCAAGAAACGCATGTTATTCACTTCCGAGTCGGTCACGGAAGGTCATCCGGACAAGATGGCCGACCAGATTTCCGACAGCATCCTCGATGCCATCCTCGAGAAGGATCCGAACGGTCGCGTGGCCTGTGAGACGCTCGTGACGACGGGCCAGGTCCACGTCGTTGGCGAGATCTCGACGAAATGCTACGTCGACATCCCGAAAATCATCCGCGAGACGGTGCGTGAGATCGGCTACACGCGTGCCAAGTACGGCTTCGACGCCGAGACTTGCGGCATCCTCGTCTCGCTAGACGAGCAGTCCCCGGATATCGCGCAGGGCGTCAACCAGGCGCTTGAGGCACGTGAAGGCGACATGGATATCGAGGACGCCATCGGCGCCGGCGACCAGGGCATGATGTTCGGCTATGCGACGAACGAGACGCCGGAGTACATGCCGCTGCCGATCGCACTCGCACACCGCCTCGCACGCCGCCTCGCCGAAGTCCGCAAGGATGGCACGCTGCCGTATCTGCGCCCGGATGGCAAGACCCAGGTCACGATCCTCTACGAGGACAATAAGCCGGTGGCTGTCGATACCATTGTCATCTCGACGCAGCATGATGAGGATGTCTCGCTCGAGCAGATCCGTAAGGACCTCATCGAGCATGTCATCAAGGCCGTTGTTCCTGCTGAGCTGCTGCGCGACGACACGCGGATCTTTGTCAACCCGACGGGCAAGTTCGTCATCGGCGGCCCGCAGGGCGACTCGGGACTCACGGGCCGCAAGATCATCGTCGATACCTATGGCGGCTGGGCCCGTCACGGCGGCGGCGCCTTCTCGGGCAAGGACCCCACGAAGGTCGACCGCAGCGCCGCTTATGCCGCCCGCTACGTCGCAAAGAACATCGTCGCCGCCGGCCTCGCCGATCGCTGTGAGATTCAGCTGGCCTATGCCATCGGCGTTGCACACCCGGTATCCATCATGGTGGATACGTTCGGCACGAACAAGGTCGATGAAGAGAAGATCGAAGCGCTCGTCAACAAACATTTCGACCTGCGCCCGGCCGGCATCATCAAGATGCTCGACCTGCGCCGCCCCATTTACAAGCAGACGGCAGCCTACGGTCACTTCGGCCGCACGGATGTCGACCTGCCCTGGGAGCACACGGATAAAGCCGCTATCCTGCGCCAGGAAGCCGGCCTCTGAGCATTGCATCCATAAAGAAAAAGGCCTGAACCACAGGCCCTTGCAGAAAACGGTCCGCTGACCCAAGCTGTCAGCGGACCGTTTTTTGATTTCCGAAACATGGATTTCTTTCACCGTTCGCACGGTCTTCTTCTCCAGGGATGCTCCGCATCCTGCACTTTGCGCCCGCGCGGGAAAGACTTGAGGCGTCCCCCTTGGGGGAAGCTGGCGACGGAGCCGTCTGAAGGGGAGGCTGTTCGTCGGAACAGAGGTGCTCGATGTAAATGGACGTTCCTTGCAGTCCTGCGGCTCAGGCCAGCAGGTTGATGAGGACGGTCAGGATTGAGGAATTGACGAAATCCACGATGAGGGCACCGACGAGCGGGATGACGAAGAACGCGGTGGGGGCGGGGCCGAAGCGCTCGACCATGACGGACATGTTGGCGATGGCGTTCGGTGTGGCGCCGAGGCCGAAGCCGCAGGTACCGGCGGCCATGACGGCGGCTTCGTAGTTGTGTCCCATGACGCGGAACAGTACGAAATTCGTGAAGAGGGCGATGAAGATGACCTGGCTCAGCAGCATGACGATCATCGGGATGGCAAGGTCGGTGAGCTGCCAGAGCTTGAGGCTCATGAGCGCACAGGACAGGAAAATCGTGAGGCCGAGGTTGCCGAGCACTTCGCTTTCACGCTGGTAGACCTTGTAGCTGTGCGTGTAGTCGGCGACGTTGCGGATGATGGCGGCGACGAGCATGGAGCCGATGTAGCCCGGGAAGACGAGGCCGACGCTGACGAAGAGCTGGCTGACGACGGTGCCGAGGCCCATGGCCAGCAGCAGGTGGGCGAGTGCATTCATGAAGCGCAGGTTGTTGATGCTCTGCCCCGCACGCTTCTCTTCCTCAATGGTCTGCTTCTCCTTGCGGGCGGCCTGTTCGAGCTTGTGGATTTCCTCGGTGCTGTTGGCGGGGTCAAGACGCTCTTCATCGGCGGAGCTTGCCAGCGTGAACTTGCGCACGAGGCGTTCACCCGTCGGCCCGCCGAGCAGGCTGCCGCCGACGAGGCCGAACGTCGCAGCGGCAAAGGCAATTGTCGTCGCATTGTCGAGACCGACGCCTTCGAGTACGGGCCCGAAGGAGCCCGAAGTTCCGTGGCCGCCGACCATTGGAATGGAACCGGTTGCAAGCCCCATCAGCGGATTGAGGCCAAAGAGATGCGAGAAGAAGATGCCGATGAGGTTCTGGCAGACGATGAGGAGAGCCGTCAGCACCGCCATCTTGGCGACGAGCATGCCGCCTTTCTTGATGAGGCTGATGCTTGCCGTGTAGCCGATGCTCGTGAAGAAGAGCATCATGCAGACATTCTGCATGACCGTATCCTGCTCGTACGTCCAGATGCCGTTGACATAGAGGATATCGTTGAGGATGGCGAAGAGGATGCCGCCGACGACAGGCGCCGGGATGCAGTATTTGCGCAGAAAGGGGACCTTGAGGCGCAGGAGGACGCCAACGTAATAAACCGCAGTCGCTGCGGCAAGTGTCTGGTAGATGTTTAAACTTACATTCATGGCTTACAACTTCCTTTACTTCGTGGAATCGCGTATGTAAAACTGTAACACGTGTATTATCATACCAAAAAATAATTGGAGATACAACAATTTTGTTATAGTTTCGCTGAAAAATATTCTTTTTTTCAGGGGTGCGCGGCAGGGACGCCTCCGGTGGAATGCTGTGCAGGAAGATGGAGTAAGAAGTATTGCATTACCCTCCGAAAGTATGTATAATAGTTAAGTATTGATTTGATTTTCAGTTTGTTAAGTAAGGATACGGTGCGTATCCCTTTTCTTTTATAGGAGGCAGATTACACAGAATGAGTATGATGACAAATGATAAGCTCAGGAACATCGCAATTATCGCCCACGTCGACCATGGCAAGACGACGCTGGTCGATGCGATGCTGAAGCAGAGCCATGTATTCCGCTCCAACGAGCAGGTTGCCGAGCGCGTCATGGATTCCGGTGATATCGAGCGTGAGCGTGGCATCACGATCCTGTCGAAGAACACGGCTATCATGTACAATGGCATCAAGATTAACATCGTCGACACCCCGGGCCATGCCGATTTCGGCGGCGAGGTTGAGCGTGTCCTCAACATGGTCGACGGCGTCCTCTTGCTCGTCGATGCGTTTGAGGGCCCGATGCCGCAGACGAAGTACGTCCTGCGCAAGGCACTCGAGCAGAAGCTCAAGCCGATTGTTGTCATCAACAAGATCGATAAGCCGAACCAGCGTGTAGACGACGTCTACGACGAAGTCCTCGAACTCTTCATGGAACTCGATGCTGACGATGATCAGCTGGACTTCCCGGTCATCTATGCGACGGCCCGCGATGGCATCGCGAAGTACAGCATGGATGATGACAGCACGAACCTCGAGCCGCTGATGGAGACAATCGTCAAGGAAATCCCGGCTCCGCACGGCGATCCGGAAGGCCCGCTGCAGATGATGGTCACGACGCTCGAGTCCGATTCCTTCGTCGGCCGCGTCGCTGTTGGCCGCATCAGCCGCGGCACGGCCCGCACGAACCAGAACGTCGTGCTCATCAACGGTGACCAGGAAATCCGCGCGAAGATCGGCAAGGTCTTCGTTTACCAGGGCATGCAGCGCATTGAGGTTCCCTCGGCCAGCATGGGCGAGATTGTCGCACTGACGGGCCTCGGCGATGTCAGCATCGGCTACACGGTCGCTGACGCCGAGAATCCGGAGGCACTGCCGGCCATCCGCATCGATGAGCCGACGCTCTCCATGACGTTTGGTGTCAACACGAGCCCGTTTGCCGGCCGCGAGGGCCAGTTCGTCACGAGCCGCCATCTGCGCGACCGCCTGTTCAAGGAAGTCGAGACGAATGTCGCCATGAAGGTCGAGGAGACGGATTCTCCGGATGTCTTCAAGGTTTCGGGCCGCGGCGAGCTGCATCTGTCCATCCTCATCGAGGAGATGCGCCGCGAGGGCTACGAGCTGCAGGTCGGCAAACCGGAAGTCGTCTACAAGACGATCAACGGCCAGCTCTGCGAGCCGATCGAGAACCTGACGGTTGAAGTGCCGCAGGAGTACATGGGTGCTGTCATGGAAGGCCTCGGCACGCGCAAGGCTGAGCTCACGAACATGACGGAGACGGCCGGCTACATGCGCCTCGAGTTCACGATCCCGGCACGCGGCCTCATCGGTTTCCGTTCCGAGCTCCTGACGAGCACGAAGGGCAATGGCATCATGAACCACGTCTTCCACGGCTATGCTCCGTACAAGGGCGACATCCCGGGCCGTACGCGCGGTTCCCTCGTGGCATTCGAGCAGGGTGAGACGACGGGCTACGGCATCTACACGCTGCAGGATCGCGGCACGATGTTCATCTCCCCGGGCCAGCAGGTCTACGAGGGCATGATCGTCGGCGAGAACTCCCGCGAGAACGATATCGATATCAACCCGTGCAAGAAGAAGAACGTATCCAACATGCGCACGTCCGCTTCGGATGAGGCCATCCGCCTCACGCCGCCGCGCATCCTGTCGCTCGAGCAGGCCATCGAGTACATCAACAGCGATGAGCTCGTTGAGGTCACGCCGCAGAATATCCGTCTGCGCAAGGCCATCCTCGACCGCACGGTCCGCGGCCGCGCAGCCAAGAACGCACGCAAGTAAGACGTTACGCTGCTTGTTTTTTGTAAAAAATCCTGCTGGATGTGAATTCCAGCAGGATTTTTGCATTTTTTGACGAAATGTGGTATCATGTCGATAGTTAAATGTAAATTTACACCGTATGTCGGTATCAGCAAGACGTCGAGATGATTGGATTTCAGCTTGGAAGGACGAGATGAGTATGAGCGGTATGGAGAAAGTGAAAGGCAAACTCACGGGCCTCATGGATATGATTCTGCCATGGGAAGAGGAAGAAGTCGAAGAAGAAGAGGTCCTCGAGACGAAGTCTCAGCAGGAACAGCGCAAGGCCGGCCAGCAGAAGGCTGCGGCGCAGGCATCTTCCGTGAGAACGGCAGAAGAGTACAAGGTTTCGGGTGGCAGCTCCATTTTCTTTGCACCGGCTGAAGAACGCCGCACGACGGCCGCTCCGTCCTACCGCGAGCCCTCTCATGCGACGACGCGCCGCCAGTTCACGGTCCATACGACGAAGGTCGCCGAACTGCGCGTCAAGATCTACGTGCCTGAGGATTTCGACCTCGTGACGTCGATTGCCGATGACCTCAAGGCCGGCAAGGCTGCTGTTGTCAACTACGAGAGTGTCGCTGCCGAGGAGCAGCGCCGCATCTGCGATTTTGTCAATGGTGCCTGCTACGTGGTCAACGGCTGCGCAAAGCGCATTTCCGAGCAGATTGTCCTCTACGCACCGGAAGGTGTCGATGTGGCGGAAGCGATGCCGGCAGCCCTCACGGACTGAGGTCCCGGTGTCCGCTCATTTGTTGAAGGTTCTCAGCCTGTCCCAAGGTGGGGCAGGCTTTTCCTTTTGCCTGCCTCCCGCTTTGCTCGCATCTGCGGCAGGTGGAGACAGGCGGAATTTCACGAGGAAAGGTGATAGTGATGAAACAGGAAAATGAGGTACTCGAAGGGGTATTGCAGGAATTCTCGAAGCTTGCGGCCATCCCGCGCAAGTCGGGCCATGAACAGGCTGTCAGCGACTTCCTGAAGTCGTATTTGACGGAACTCGGCTGCACGGTGACGCAGGACGAGGTCAACAGCATCATTGCGGACAAGCCGGCAGCTCCTGGCTTTGAACAGGCGCCGCTGACGATCCTGCAGGGCCATATGGACATGGTCTGCGTCGCGGAGGAAGGCTATGCGTACGATCCGCTCAAGGATCCCATCAAGCTCGTACGCGACGAGAAGTATTTGTCGGCAGAGGGCACGAGCCTCGGCGCCGACGACGGCATCGGTGTGGCCGAGGGCATCTACGTGCTGAAGCATGCGAAGAACCACGGCCCGCTGCGTCTCATCGTGACGGTGGACGAGGAGCAGGGCATGACGGGCGCCATCAAGCTCGGCGCTGAGCACCTCAAGGATGCTTCCTTCCTCATTAACTGCGACAGCGAGAATTATGACGAGCTGACCGTCGGCAGTGCCGGCAGCGTCAACCTCGATTTCACGCGCGAGCTGCGCCGTGTGCCGGCCGAGAGCCAGCATGCCTGGACGATTGAGATCCAGGGCCTGCTCGGCGGCCATTCGGGTGAGCGCATCGGCGACGGCCGCGGCAATGCCATCCGCACACTGGCCATGGCGCTGACGGCCCTGCAGAAAGAGGGCGAGATCGAGCTCATCTCCTTCACGGGCGGCAAGGCGCGCAACGCCATCCCGAACACGGCCCGGGCCGTCATCGCGACGGAACTGCCGCGCGAGAAGATGGTGGAGGTGCTGCGCGACATCCGCACGCGCTTTGCGAAGATGTACGGCAATGTCGACCCGACCATCGACATCAGCCTCGCACCGGCCGAGATGCCCGAGCAGGTCATCAAGGCCGGCGACACGCAGCGTCTGCTGCGCCTGCTGACGATCCTGCACACGGGCGTCTACGCGATGTCATCGGTCATCCCGGGCCTCGTCGAGACGAGCGCGAACCTCGGTGTCGTCAATATGAGCGAGGATGAAGTGGAGGTCCAGTTCTTCCCGCGCTCGGCCATCGACCAGAAACTCGACGAGTTCCGCCAGTATGCCGAGACGATTGCCGCGCTCACGGGCTTCACGGCCCACATCGGCACGCAGTCGCCGGGCTGGAAGGAAAACAAGGACAGCCGCCTCGCGAAGATCGTGGCGGAGACGTTTGAGGAGCAGAACGGCAAGCCCATGAAGGTCGAGACAATCCACGCCGGCCTCGAATGCGGCTGGCACTTCCTCAAGAATCCGCAGCTCGACATGGTGTCCATCGGCGTGACGACGTGCGACATCCACAGCCCCAATGAGCATCTCGTCCTCGCCACGGTCAAGCCGCAGGTGGATCTGATCCTCGCGACACTCGAGAAGATCGCTGCGCTGCACTGACGGCCGCTTGGGGCATAACGAAAAGAACATAGAGGGTAGGCCCGCGTGCGAATGCTTTGTACGGCGGGCTCCTTTTTATATAACGTAGCGTGTCTGCTCTTTGTTTCATCCCTTTTTCAACGGAATCGCAACTTTTTTTAAAATAAGTGTTGACAAGAACGCAGATTGCCCATATAATAATACATGTCGCTGAGACAGAGCGACACAAAAGAAGAACGGCCCGGTAGTTTAGTTGGTTAGAATGCCGCCCTGTCACGGCGGAGGTCATGGGTTCAAGTCCCATTCGGGTCGCCATTCATGCGGAAATAGCTCAGTGGTAGAGCACCACCTTGCCAAGGTGGGGGTCGCGAGTTCGAGCCTCGTTTTCCGCTCCATTTTTCGGCGACATAGCCAAGTGGTAAGGCCGAGGTCTGCAAAACCTTTATCCCCAGTTCGATTCTGGGTGTCGCCTCCAATTTTATATCATGCGGAAATAGCTCAGTGGTAGAGCACCACCTTGCCAAGGTGGGGGTCGCGAGTTCGAGCCTCGTTTTCCGCTCCATTTTATTTTGGCGACATAGCCAAGTGGTAAGGCCGAGGTCTGCAAAACCTTTATCCCCAGTTCGATTCTGGGTGTCGCCTCCAAGATGAAATGCAGCCCGGAAGGTTTTCCTTCCGGGCTTTTTGTTTGCCTGTAATCACCTGCGATTGCCTGTAATAAGTTAGGAGTGTCTTTGATGGCCAATGAACCTTCCCGTATCACCGATAATCTGCTCAACGTGTTCAACTATTGCTTCGTCGAGACGGTACCGTACGCGTTCTTCAAGCCGAATCCGGAACGCGACATCGCCGTGAATCTCGTCGACAAGGAATATCACTGCCCGGGCTGCGGCAAGGTGACGCGCGTCGTCTATCAGAAGCGTCCGCTGACGTATTATTCGAAAGGCAAGCTTGCCGAGGAACGCCGCATCTACGACAAGCTCGGCAAGGAATTCCCGTTCATGGGAGAGATCCATGCGGGCAAGCCCTTCACGAATGAGGCCATCGGCTACTGCCGTGCCTGCGCCGGGCAGGAAATCCTGAAGTCGGAGGAGCCCGGCCAGCGTGTCGCGAACCTCTCGCTCCGGCTGCACAGCGAGGATGAGCTCGTCGTGGCCAAGGCCCGTGCGGCCATGGAGCAGTCGCTCAAGGACTGGCTGGCCGGCGTCGAGAAGCCCGAGGACTTCCTGCAGTACCAGCTGACGGATTTTGCCGCCCTGCGCGACTTCATCTGTGCCGTCATGCTCGAGGACACGCAGGCCGTCAGTCAGACCCTCGCCGACTACCGCACGAAGATCGCGGCGCTCGAGGAGGAGATCCGCGCGCTGCTCTCAGAGCTGCCGGATACCTGGCGTGCCTATGCGGCGCGCTCGACGGGCGTCTATGAATCCATGAATGACAAGATGTATCATGAGTACACCGTCGCGTTCCCGCAGCCCGGCACGATGCCCGAGGATTACTACATCTACCGCCCGCTCGAGAAGAGCCGCGTGCTGATGTTCCTCGAACAGCCGCGCATCGAGACGCTCGAAGAGCTCCTGATGGAAGTCGGCTTCCACGGCGAATGGATTGATCTCGTCAACCAGCGCATTCAGCAGCTGTTGCCCGAGGCGTAATCATCGCGGCAGGCTCGTGCTTCGTTATGCATATATATGCAAAATGATCTTGTTTGTGGCGTTCGTATCTGTAGAAAAAGCCAGACAATCGATGTGCCTGGCTTTTCTTATATTTTCTTCAATGACCCGTTAGGTGCTATGTTAGGTGCTGACCTCTGTTTTTGTCATCAAAAAAAGCTCCGCGGAAACCCCGCGAAGCCTTGTGTTGCAAGTGGTGCCGAAGGCCGGACTTGAACCGGCACGTTGTTGCCAACGGCAGATTTTGAGTCTGCTGCGTCTGCCAATTCCGCCACTCCGGCAAAATGACATCACTCATGCGTCATTAACGTAATACATTTTAGCATTCATCTTTCCTTTTGTCAACCCATCCCATAAATCAGCCTTCCCCGTGCACGGGGAAGGGGGACCGCGATAGCGGTGGAAGAGGTCCATTTTCTTAGAAAAGGTGGCCCGAAGACGTCTTTGAGCTGGCTAGAGAAAATCCTGGCTTTTGCTGATGTGTGTTCTATGATATAATGAAAAAAAATAAAATGATGAGAAAGGCGGGAGGTTTGTGATGGATGCCGAACAGGAAATCCGGGCATTCCTGTGGGAATGGACGCGCAAGACCGTTGATTTGGACGATTTGCAGCGAGCCTTTGCTGCTATGGACTATGAGACCTTTCATCAGGCCATGGCAGCGTTGCTGCGCGATGGGAGCCTGACGCGGGTGGCATCGCGCGGATCGGATTTTCGCGGCTTGCCGCGGCGCTGCCGCCTTGCACGCGGGCGCCTCTGCCCGGCGGCCGATGCCATCCAGCAGGATATTGCACGGCACGGCTTGGCTGCCTCGCTCGACTTTTCCTTTTATTATGGACATCCGCTCACGTTCTGGCAACAGGATCTTGCGCACATCCTCCAGCTGAGCCAATGGCTGCAGCATACGGCTGCCAAGCAGCCGCTGACGGTTTCTGATCAGCAGCGTTCCTGGGATATCTTTCGCGATGAAAAATTCCTGTTGACTACAGAAGGAGAAGTGTTGCTGCATCGTCTGCATCTCAGCTGGCAGGATATCGGCGTCAAACGGGAGTGGGAACCCCTGATGATGGCGGTCCATCCTTCTGCCTTGCAGGGCGATATTTGCCATCATCTGGTGCTGGAGAACAAGGCTCCGTATCATAAGCTGCTGCCGTATTTCGCAGAGCTTGGCTTTGCGTCTCTGGTTTTTGGCGCCGGCTGGAAGATCGCGGGCAATCTCGCGGCCCTGCCTCGGCAGGCGGGATGTCCAGAGGCTCATCACATTGCCTGGTACTTTGGCGACTTTGACTGGGAAGGGCTTAAAATCTTCCAGTCTGTGTCCACCTGCCCCGCCGTCGAGGTACGGCTCGCCGCACCGTTTTACCGGGCGTTTTTGCAGCAGCAGGCACCGCAGGGCAAGGAGCAGCAAATACCTGATGAGGCGGCCTGGCGGGCTTTTTCCCACTGGCTGCAGCCGGAGGAGACACGGAAGTTCCGGCAAATCTTAGAGAATCATCGGTATTATCCGCAGGAAGCCCTGTCGGCAGCGGATTTGCTTACATGTGGAAAGGAATTACGGAATGGAATCGGAACACTTTGCTGAACGCATGAAACGCATTCTGCTCATGGAACCGTTGTACCGTCTTGGCAGGCGGCAGTTCGGGCAGAAAGGTGAACAATCATATTCTGGTATGGAGCTGGGCCTTCTGGCACTGCTCTTTTTCTTTGAGCAAATGCTGGACGGCAAGCGTGAGGCCGGCATCCGGAACCTTGCGCTTTTTCTGCAGCAGCAGACGCAGGGCTGTCTCTTCCCCGTAGAGAAGGGGGAGGAAGCGTATGAGCAGCTGGCCCGCGATATCGTGGGCGTTTTCCGCCCGCAGACCGGCCGGCGCAATGAACAGGTCTTTTTCGACTGGGAACAGGGCAGAGAGGTGAGGGCCCGTTATTCCTATCTTAAGGCAGACCGCGCCGACATCCATGCCAACGAGCAGTATTATGTCCTTGATGAACAGGGACTCGAGCTGATCTTTGCGACGAAGGAGTATTTCAGCGAGTACCAGCTGTCCATCAACCAGCTCATATTGCGCAAGCAGCTCGAGAAAGGGCAATTTGTGCTGGCCCTGCGTCAGATCGAGGAGATGCGGCTCGATGTCGAAACGCTGCGCAATCGCATGGACAGAATCCGTCAGGAAATCCATCGCAACATCGTCTCGCAGGAGACGCTGGAGCATTATCGCAGGATTGTGGCTGATTTCAACCAGCGGCTCAAGAGCGAGGAAGATGCCTTCACGGAACTCCAGACCTTTGTGCGCGATACGAAGGAGCGCATCCGCGGCAATCCACAGGCTGACCCCGAGCGGCGTGCCTATACGAACATCCAGGCCGTGGAGCGCCATCTTGCGCATGTGCATGCGCTTCATCGCGAGCTCTTGAAGGCCGGTATTGACCTCGGTACATCAGCGCTGGCTGCGGCTGAAGAAGCGCTGTATTTCACAGGCGTGGACAGTTTCAATTATGAACAGGAGATCACGAGCCGCATGTTCGCCTCGCCATTGCCTTTGACGGCAGCCCGCCGTCTCGTCGAGCCTTTCCTGCCGCTGCAGGCCTGCGAGCTCTGGTCGCCGCTTACGATCTTCCTGCCGCAGCGCCTCGAGAAGCTGGAGCGGGAGAGCCGACAGGAAGCATTTCCGGAGATTGACGATACGGAGGTCCATGGTGAGAAACTTCAGAATGTCCAGGAACATTATGCGGCCATTGTGCGCAATTTGCTGGATTTCCTGGGTCTCGGCAGGAAGACGACGCTGCAGGCGTTCTGCGCGATGCTTGAGGAGCAGCGGTCCGCCTGGTGCAGCGAGAAACAGTTCTACGTCTTTTGGATGCTGCTGCACCGGCAGCACTGCTTGCATCTTAATCCTGAGCGCATCGCGAGGGACTCGGTCTACGCGCGAATCCCGGCGGTCTGTCCGGAACTTCTATCAATTGAAGTGCAGGAACGATCGGGTTTTGTGGAACTTGATGGCTATACGATCAGCGATATGGATATCACCGTGACAGTGGATGGAGATGAGAAGCTATGATAGAAGATAATGTGATGCTGGCCTTTGACATCTATGCGCGTCTGGCAGCCAGCGGCCAAGTGCGCAAGGCGGAGATTTCCGCCTACTGGGAGAATGAGGAAGTCCGCCATTTCGTGGAGCGCTTCGTCGGGCAGGTGCAGTGTGTGCTGATCAGCGATGCCGATTATCTGTATCTTCTGCCGGCCTCACTTGAATCGCCGTTCCATATCAGCAATGAGGCGTTCAAGAAACGATACATGACATCGAAAGCGGTCAATATGGACATTTACCTGTTGTACCTTTCCATCATTGTCCTGTTCGGCTGCTTCTACGACAGCTATCAGACGCAGGAGCCGGCGGACTTCGTGAGCATGAGCACCTGGCTTGAAGCCATGAACGGCCGCATCGAATCGCTGCACCGCCATGACGAGGAGACGCTCAAGGCTGCTGAGGGCGCGATGAATTTCAATTGGCTGACGCTCATGCGGAAGTGGGATGACCTCGACAGCATCAAGGAAACGGCCAGGAAACAGGACGCCCGGACAAACAGCCGCCTGAGCTTTTTGAACATGGCCAGATCCTTCCTGCTGCAGCAGCATCTCGTGCGGGAAATCGGCAACGACGAGCTCGTGCTGACGGAAAAGGCAAGGGCCATCTTTGCGAACTACTTCATGGAAGCGAGCTATAACAACGGCATCCTGGATTTCATGTATGAACTGGATCACAAGGACGTGCAGGACGGGGAGAAAGGAGCGGATGACCATGCCATCCATCAGTAGGATTCGCTTTACGAATGTGGTCTATGACCATGGACACAAACGCTACATCGATACGATCTTTCGCTTTGACGGCTACAATGCCATCCTGCTGCTCGAGAATGGCGCGGGCAAGACGGTGTTCGTACAGACGCTCATACAGGCGGTGCTGCCGCGCAAATCCGTGGCGCAGCGCAAGATCCAGGAAACGCTGCAGCTCAGCAACTCAGCGGCGCATATCGCCGTGGAGTGGATTCTTGAGGACCGGCCGCGCCGCTATGCACTGACGGCCGTGACGCTTTTCCGCAACAGCAAGGACCAGCTCGGCAGCCAGGAATTTGCCATGGAGTACACGCCGGAATCCTCCGTTCGCCTCGATACGCTGCCATTCGTGCAGAAGGAGGGCAGCAGGGAACGGCCGGCGACGAAAGAGGAAATGACCGCATTCTTCCGCAGTACGGCGGAACGCCATATGCTGGCTCATTTCTTTTCGGAATATGATACCTTGCAGGCCTATGAGGATTACATCGAAGAGCACTTCAAGCTCATCGCGTCGGAATGGGATAAGATTGCGGCCATCAACGAGACGGAGGGCGGCGTCGAGGCGTATTTCAACAATTGCCGCACGACGGCAGAGCTCGTGGACCGCCTGCTGATCCCGACGGTGGAGGAAGGTCTGGCGGCGGCCGCTCATGGTCAGCAGAAAGGTAATGGCTTTGCTGCGCTTTTTGAGAGCCAGCGCGAACATGTCAAGCAGCAGATTCGCCTCGAGAAACGCATCGGGGAGATGCAGGGAATCCTCGCGCAGATGCAGGATTATACGGCCGTGAAGAAGGCACAGTATGAGGCGGAGCAGGAGCTCCTGCATCAGAATGGACTGCTCAAGGCGTACGACCAGCAGGTACGCCGCGCGCGGGCTGCCTGTCAGCAGGAACAGGAAACGCTGGTAATGCGCCAGCAGGAAAACGATGCCCAGCGCCAGAAGAACCGGGAAATCCTGTCGGCCTGCCGCGTGGCGGCCGCTGAGGCTGCCTGTGAGGAGGCACGAGCTGCTTATGAAGAAGCAAAACGCGCGTCTGACGATGCGGCACAGGCGTATCGGGATAATCAGACCATGTCCGCCAATCTCAGCTATGCCCGTAGGAAACAGGAGCTCGCACAGGCCGAGGGCCTGCTTGCCGAGCGTCAGCGGGCACTTTCTCTCCTGGCAGCCGACCAGAAGACGCAGGAGCTTGCCGCCCAGCTCAAGGAGAATGGCGCCTGGCTTCATGGATGGTTCCAGCAGCAGGAGCAGAAGCATGAAGCGCGCATCCAGGAAATCCGGCAGCAGCGGGAGACGCAGAAGCAGCACGAAGCTGCGTGTCAGGCAAAGCAGAGGGAGAACCATCGCCGTCAGCAGAAGCTCCGGCAGGAGATCGACAGCGGCGAAGGGCGCATCGGCGCGCTTGTCGCGCAGCAGGAAGTCATCGAGCAGGAACTCTTCACCGATGCCGTCCATCAGGATGTGGATGCCCAGGAACAGGCCTGGCGGCGGGAACTGGCAGAAGTCCGGAAGAACCGGGATGATTATGCGCAGAACATTGCCTTTTTCGAAGAAGAGGGAGAGAAGGCCGCCGGACAGATTGCGGAAGCCGAAAAGGCCCGTGATGAACAGCAGCAGGCCCTGCAGGAGCGGACGGTCGCTCTGGACCGCGTGACGACGGCGGCGCGCGATGTATTCGCGAATCTGCAGAAATGGCCGCAGTGCGCCAACACCACCCGCGAGGCAGCGGATCTCTACCGTCAGGCGGAATACTTTGCCCAGCAGCTCGGCGATGCCGTCGTCATGCATGAAAAGCAGCATAACGACCTCGACAAGAAGCGCCGGCAGGCCCATCGCTGGCTGGATCTCTACGATGGGCTCGAGGCATTCGCGGCGGATCCTGTCCTGCTTGACAAGATCGAAGCCTGGAGCAGCGAGTTCGTATTCCTCAAGAGCGGCGTGGAATTCTTCCAGCTGCACGTGGAAGCCGTGGCTGAGAAACAACAGGAGATTTATGCGCGATATCCGTTCTGGGCACTCAGCGTCGTGGTCATGGAGGAGGATGTGCCGCAGCTCCAGCGCCTTCTTGCAAAGGAGGCCGGGGATTTCTTTGAGCCTGTCTTCATCCTGTCCGAGCAGCAGGCAAGGGCCATCGTGGCAGGGGAGACGCTGACCGGCGGCCTGCATATCGTAGCACCTTCGCACTGGCAGCGCGTCATGCAGCCGGCAGCGTTCCGTGACTGGCTCGACGCCATGCGGGAGGAGGCTGACCGGGCTGACGGCCTGCTGCGGGAAAATGACCGGGAATGGCAGGAACTCAGCCATTCGCTGCAAGTCCTGAAGCAGTTTGAGGAACGGTATCCCTTTACTTGGTACCGCGAGCAGCGGGATGCGTATCAGTCGCTGCAGGAGGCCCTTTCGCGCACGCAGCATGTGCTGCGGGAAGCCCGCCGGAATCAGGAGCAGTGCCGCCAGAATGCCGAGGGCTTCCGCAAGAAGCATCAGGAGGCGGAGAGACGGGAGACCGGGCTTTCCTATGGCCTCCGGCAACTGGCGCAGTATAAGGAACTGCGTCGCCAGCACCAGGAAATCCTCGCGCGTAACAGCGAGCTTTTGCAGGCCTGCGCAGTCCTGCAGGCAGAGGAAAAGCGGTTGACGGGGGAACTGGATGCCCTGCGCCGTCAGCAGGATGCGCTGACGTATGACGAGGCCGGGGCCGAAACGCGCCTGCAGGAAGTGCGGCACATGATGTACTATCCGGATGTGCAGCAGGAAACGGCCGTCCTGCCGCAAGAGAGACTTTCCTATGAGGCACTGGCGGAAACGCGGCGCCGCCTGCAGAGCCAACTGGAAGGTGCCGACAGCAGCCGGGCGCGCCTCGAGGCACAGATTGCCCAGTCACAGGCCGACAAGAAACGCCTGCAAAAAGAGATTTGCGAGCAGCAGCGCCGGGCGGAGACGGAGCTCGACGAGACGTTCGTCTATCCGGAGGATGGTGCCCTGCGCGAAGAAACGCTGCTGCAGGCATCCCATCAGCTTAAGAAGGCACAGCAGCAGGCCGAAAAGGAATGCCGGGCGCGGCAGGATACGTACAACCGACAGGACGGACAGTGCGAGAACGAGCGGGCGCGTCATGAGCGCGAATACGGCGTTTATACGCCTCTTGTGCAGCCTTTTGAAGACGTGCAGCGCGAGGCGGCGCAGCAGCAGGAAGTATTGAGGAAGCTCGCCTCTGAACTGACGGCACAACTGCAGGCAAACGGACGCGAGGAAAAAGCTCTCGATGGACTCGTGCATCAGCTGGAAATCCGCAACGAACAGCTTGGCTTTGCTCGCGAGGAAATCCCCATGGTGCTTCCCGAAAAGCTCGAAGAAGACGCCGGCAGCTCGGAGCTTTCTACACGGATTGCCTCATGTCTGGAGCAGGCGGAGACGGCATTCGAGACGGCAAAGCAGCGCCAGCGCGCCGGAGAGAAGCAGAAGAATGCGTTCATCCTCTACTGTGAGGACAAGGTGCATGAAGAACGGATGCGCCGCAGCATCGTCGACGGCCTGCGCAGCAAGGAGCGCTACGAGGAATATCTTGATTGGCAGACGAAGAGCAGGGAACGCCTGCAGGGGGCCATCAGCCTCTTCGAGGAGGAGCGCAGGAGTCATCTGGCGCATATGGAGCATATGCTTCGGCACATGATTCTTCATCTGCAGTCGGTCTGTGACGGCTTGAAAGAGCTTGCCTCGAGGACGCGCGTCAAGGTGGGCGAGGCGGCAAAGGACATCATCATGATCCAGCTGCCGGAATGGGAGGAAGCCGCGGCCCGCACGGCCATCCGGTCCTATCTGAACAACCTGGCGCAGGAGCTCGATGGCGACGCGTATCACGATGAACTCGGCCAGGAAGATGGCAAGAAAATCCGCGATACGCTCGAGAAACGGCTGCGTACCCAGCAGATGCTTCATGTCGTGCTCGGGAATCAGGCCGTCAAGGTACGTTGCCGCAAAGCGACGAGCGGCAATACCTTCTCAGAGCGGCCCTATCCATGGGAAGAATCGAATCAGTGGTCGGGCGGCGAGACGTGGAGCAAGAATATGGCCCTGTTCCTCGGATGTCTCAATTACCTTTCGGAGAAGCGCTGCCATATCCGGAAAGCCAAATACAATACGCGCGTGGTCGTCGCAGATAACCCGTTTGGCAAGGCTTCGAGCGACCATGTTCTTAGCCCGGTCTTTTTCATCGCGCAGCAGCTGGGCTTCCAGATCATCGCGCTGACAGCCCATCAGGAAGGCAGCTTCATCCGCAAATACTTCCCCGTCGTCTACAGCTGCCGCTTTGCCGATACGGCTGACCACAAGAGCAGGACGGTGATTCCCGAGCAGGAGGTCAAGACCGCCTTCTTCGAAGAACACCATCCCGAAAGCCTGGCCCGACTCAACTCCTACGACCAGCTCGGGCTCTTTGATTGATTTTGCGCACGGACCACAGCGACTGGCCTAAGAAGTGTCAGGCAACATCGGCATTGACTGGCCGTTCTGATAGAAAAACGAAAAGCGGGGAAAGGGGACCGCGAAGCGGTGGAAGAGGTCCGTGGATAAGGCTTTTCTGTACGATCTCAGTATGGACAAAATGGTAGGATTCTGATAAAATATGCTATTGACTATCATGGAATACATGGAATAAAGGATGGATTATATATATGAAACGTATCGATGGCAAGGTACATCGTTTCGCGCATCTGATTGTCTATGGCTGTCAGATGAATCAGAGCGATGCGGAGCGCATGCTGGGGCAGTTGAAGACGATTGGGTATGAGCCGACGGAGGAGATGGGAGAGGCTGACCTCATCCTCATCAATACGTGCTGCGTGCGCGAGACGGCGGAAGACCGCGTCTACGGCAAGATCGGAGAGATCAAGCATCTCAAACGGCAGAATCCGGATCTGATCTTCGGCATCACGGGCTGCATGGCACAGAAGGAGGGCGAGGCTCTCATCAAGCGTGCGCCGCATATCGATTTCGTGCTCGGCACGAACAAGGTGCATGAGCTCACGCGCGTGGTGCGCGAGATCGAGGCGGAGCACGGCCATGTCGTCGATGTGGAGCTCGGCGAAACGGAGCTGCCGGATGATGTGCCGGTGGCGCGCAGCGGCAAGCTCTCGGCGTGGATTCCCATCATGTACGGCTGCAACAATTTCTGCACGTACTGCATCGTGCCGTATGTGCGCGGACGCGAGCGCAGCCGTCTGCCGGAGGAAATCGTGAAGGAAGTCCGGGAGGCCGTCGCAGCCGGCTACGAGGAGGTCACGCTGCTCGGGCAGAATGTCAATTCGTACGGCAAGGACCACAAGCAGGCGGATTTCGCCGATCTCCTGAAGATGGTCGACGAGGTGCCGGGCATTCGCCGCGTGCGCTTCATGACGTCGCATCCGAAGGATCTGTCGGATAAGGTCATCGCGGCCATCCGTGACGGCGAGCATCTCTGCGAGCACATCCATCTGCCCGTGCAGTACGGCAGCAACCGCATTTTAAAGGCCATGAACCGTGTCTACACAGTGGAATCCTACAAGGATCTCGTGCGCCGCATCCGCGCGGCCATCCCCGAGGTCAGCCTGACGACGGATCTCATCGTGGGTTTCCCGGGCGAGACGGATGAGGATTTTGCGCAGATGCTCGATTTCCTGCGCGAAATCCGCTACGATTCGGCCTATACCTTCATTTATTCGAAGCGTTCGGGCACGCCGGCCGCGAAGATGGAGGACCAGGTGCCGGAGGATGTCAAGAAGGCGCGCCTGCAGCAGCTCATGGATGTGCAGAATGAGATCAGCCTCGAGATCAATACGAAACTGCTCGGCAGGGAAGTCGAGGTCATGGTCGAGGGGCCGAGCAAGAATGACGCGGCCGTCTGGTCTGGGCGCACGCGCACGAACAAGATCGTCCTGTTCGCGCATGACGGCGAGCAGCCAGGCGATTTCGTGACGGTGAAGATCACGCACCCGCAGACCTGGGTGCTCAAGGGCGAGCGCGTCCACTGAGTGAAAATCCCTGGTATGACTGCCTGCAGGGGAACAGGCTGGTTTTTAACAGATGGAAAAGGTCTTCCTGCGGGAGGGCCTTTTCTCGTTTTATCGGCTGCCGGACGAGAAGGGAAGCAGCGCTGAATTTTTTTACAGGAGGTGTTTCTATCGATGGAAATGACACCGATGATGCGTCAGTATCTCGCGGCGAAGGAGCAGAATCCCGGTACGATCCTGTTCTTCCGTCTCGGTGATTTTTATGAGATGTTTTTTGACGATGCAAAGCTCGTATCGAAGGAGCTCGGGCTGACGCTGACGAGCCGCAGCAAGAATCCGGATAATGCGCCGATGTGCGGCGTGCCGTATCATGCGGCGGAGACTTATGTCAACAAGCTCGTGCAGAAGGGCTACAAGGTGGCCATCGCCGAGCAGATCGGCGATCCGAAGGCCAAGGGGCTGACGAAGCGCGAGGTCATCAAGATCATCACGCCGGGCACGGTCCTCTCGGAAGCGGCGCTCAAAGACGCGCAGAACAATTACATTGCACTCGTCTATGAGCAGGCGGAAAAGATCGTACTGACGGGTGCGGATATCTCGACGGGCGAGTGCTTCTACGGCATCTATCAGGGGCCGGACCGTCTGCAGATGCTGCAGGATGAGCTCTACCGCCTCATGATGCCGGAGCTTTTGCTCGTCGGCAGGCTTTCCTTTGAGCAGGATCTGCGCGAATTCATCGCGCTGCGCCTGCCGCACTGCTCATTCACGATGATCGACGAGGTGTCGGCGCACATCGATGACCGTCTCGTCCAGCATTTCGACGCGGCGACACGCCCGACGGCACCCGAGGCCAGGGCGGCCGTCGCGACACTTCTCGATTACCTGCACGAGACCGTCAAGACGGATCTTACGCACCTCAACCAGCTCACGTATCTCGATGCTTCGGAAAATCTCGTGGTCGACACGTATACGCTGCGCAATCTTGAGATTACGCGCAACCTGCGTGACGGCGGCAAGAAGGATACACTGCTCGATGTGCTCGATTTCACGGAAACGGCCATGGGCAGCCGCCTCCTCAAGAAATGGCTCGAGTACCCGCTTTTAAGCATCCCGAAAATCAGCCGGCGGCAGGATGCCGTGGAGGAGTTTGCGGCGGATTTCGCGCTGCGCGGCGGCGTGCGGCAGGGCTGCAAGGAAATCCATGATTTCGAGCGCCTCCTGACGCGCATCGAGGTCGGCACGGCCAACGCGCGCGACCTCATCGCCCTCAAGATTTCGCTGATGTGCCTGCCGGGCATCAAGGAAAATATGAAGGGGGTCAAGTCGGAGCTCTTGCGGCAGTGCGCGGCAGGCATCGAGTGCTTCGCGGAGCTCGTCGACCTGCTGGAACGGTCCATCGTCGATGAGCCGGGCATCAGCCTGCGCGAGGGCGGCATCATCAAGACGGGCTACAATGAAGAGCTCGACGAGTACCGCCGCATCTCGCACGACAGCAAGGCTATGCTGCAGGAGATCGAGGAGCGCGAGCGCGAGCAGACGGGAATCAAGACGCTCAAGATCGGCTACAACAAGGTATTTGGCTACTATATTGAAGTGCGCCACAGCGGCACGTCGCTCGTGCCGGACCGCTACATCCGCAAGCAGACGCTCGCGAACGCCGAGCGCTACATCACGGAGGAGCTCAAGGAATTCGAAACGAAGATCCTCGGCGCACAGGAAAAGATTGTCAATATCGAATACAATCTCTTCACGGAGGTACGCGAGACAATCAAGGCGCATCTGACTGAGGTGCAGCAGACTGCGCATGAAATCGCGCTCGTCGATGTGCTCGCGAGCCTCGCCGAAGCGGCCAGCACGTATCATTACGTGCGTCCGCAGCTGACGATGAACGGGGCCATCGACATCAAGGATGGCCGCCACCCGCTCGTCGAGCGCATCCTGACGCGCGACCTCTTCGTGCCGAACGACACGCAGCTCGACCATCACGATTGCGAGATCATGCTGATCACGGGGCCGAACATGGCCGGCAAGTCCACTTACATGCGCCAGGTGGCCCTTCTGACGCTCATGGCGCAGATTGGCAGCTTCATCCCGGCGCGCGAGGCATCGATTTCGCCTGTGGACCGCATCTTCACGCGCATCGGCGCGAGTGACGACCTCGTGAGCGGACAGAGCACCTTCATGGTGGAGATGAATGAGGTCGCGCAGATCCTGAAGTACGCGACGAAGGACAGCCTCGTCATCCTCGACGAGATTGGCCGCGGCACGAGCACATTCGACGGCATGAGCATTGCGCGCGCCGTCATCGAATACATCGAGAAGAAGGTCCATGCCAAGACGCTTTTCGCGACGCATTACCATGAGCTCACGGACCTCGAGGACGAGAAAATCAAGAATTACTGCGTGGCCGTCAAGGAACGCGGCAAGCAGGTGGCCTTCCTGCGCCGCATCATCAAGGGCGCGGCGGACAAGTCGTACGGCATCCACGTCGCGCGCCTCGCGGGTCTGCCAAAATCCGTGACGGCCCGTGCCGAGGAAATCCTTGCGGAGCTCGAGGCCGCGGCGCCGGAGCAGGCGGCCGTACCGGCTGCCGGGCAGACGGCAGAGGCGTCCAAGGGGACTGCGGCTGCTGCAGTTTCGGCAGGACAGAAGCAGGCGGACGCTTCGATGGGCTCGCTCTTTTCCTCGAGCCTCGCGTCGTCGCTTTTGGCACTCGATGTCATGACGATGACGCCGCTTGAGGCCATGAACGCACTTTACAAGCTGCAGGAGCAGGCGAAACGGGAGGAGGGTCAGGCATGAGCACGATTCACGTACTCGATGACAACACCATCAACAAAATCGCGGCCGGCGAGGTCGTCGAACGGCCGGCGTCTGTCATCAAGGAGCTCGTCGAGAACGCCATGGATGCCGGTGCGACGCGCATCGAGGTCGAGATTATGGCGGGCGGCACGAGCTTCATGCGCGTGACGGACAATGGCCGGGGCATGAGCGCGGAGGATGCACGCCTGGCCATCCTGCGCCATGCGACGAGCAAGATCAAGGCCGTCAGCGACCTCAACACGATTGGCACGCTGGGTTTCCGCGGCGAGGCCCTGCCGACAATCGCCTCAGTCTCGCGCTTTTCCCTGTTGACGCGGCAGGAAGGCGAGGACCTCGGCACGCGCGTCGATATCTGCGGCGGGCAGGAGCCCGATATCCGCGAGGCCGGCTGCAGCCTCGGCACGACGATCAAGGTTGAGGATCTCTTCTTCAACACGCCGGCACGCAAGAAATTCCTCAAGACGACGCATACGGAGGGCGGCAAGATCAACGATTTCATCGTCAAATTGGCCCTCTCGCGCCCCGATATCGCGTTCCAGTTCATCAACAACAATAAGGTATCCGTCGTGACGCCGGGCAACGGCAATCTCTTTGACGCCATCCGCGCCATCTACGGGGGCAAGGCGGCCGATTCCCTGCTCGCACTGTCGCTCGACGGCGAGGAAATCCACATCTCGGGCTACATCACGAAACCGTCGATGCTCAAGAGCAGCCGCGCCTGGCAGACGTACATCGTCAATTCGCGCATCATCCAGAGCCGCGCAATCGCGAAAGCCATTGACAACGCCTATAAGTCGCTGATCCCGAAGAGCGGCTTCCCGCTGGCCGTGGTCAACATCGAGGTGCCGCAGCGCACGATTGACGTCAACGTGCATCCGCAGAAGAGCGAGCTCAAATTCGAGGATGAGAGCCGCGTCTTCAAGGCGGTCTACAAGGCCGTGCTCGATGCCATCCGGCCGGCGGCGGACCGCGCGCTCGGCGAGGTGGCGGCCGTCGTGGAAAAGCCCGAGCACCATTATACGATGGAGCCCATGCGCTTCGTGCCCGCGACGGAGCCGCTCTCGCCCGTGCCCTCGTGGCCGCGCCGGGAGCAGGCACCCTCTGGCAGGCCGCAGACCATTTACGAAGCCGTGCATGGCAGTGCAAGGCCTGCCATGGAATTTCACGAGGCACAGGCGGCCCTGCAGCAGGAGCGCCGCCAGGAAGTGGAAAGAAGGGCGGCAGCGCCAGCCGCTGCCGCCGTACAGGGCGAAGCGGGCATACAGCCGCAGGCAAAAACTGCCCCGCAGGCAGATCCTGCCGCCGAGCCCTGCCAGGAGCATGGCGTGCTGCTCGAGAATGACGGCAACATCATCCCCATTGGGCAGGTCGACCTCACGTACATCATCGCGCAGGACGCCAAGGGCCTCTACATCATCGACCAGCACGCGGCGCATGAGCGCATCCTGTTCGATAAGTTCTCGGCCATGGCCGAAGGCATCCCGTCGCAGCAGCTGCTCGTGCATCAGATCCTCTCGTTTGACGACAGCGAGGCTGCGCTCATTGAAGAGAACCGGGACCTCTTCGTCTCACTGGGCTTCCACATGGAGCCGAGCGGCGAGCGCGAATTCCGCCTCGTGGAGGTGCCGGCTGATGTGCCTGTCAGCGAGGCAGAGGACATCGTGCGGGAAATCCTGACGAATCTGCATGAGATGCACAAGACTTCCGCGGAGGAAATCCGTCAGGCGTGCCTGGCGACGACGGCCTGCCGCGCGGCCATCAAGGCCGGCGAAGAGCTCAGCCTGCGCCAGATGCAGATTATCCTGGACGAGCTCGCGCACACGCCGTTCCCGTACACCTGCCCGCACGGCCGTCCGACCATCCTGAAATTCAGCAACGACGAGCTCGCGAAGATGTTCAAGCGCACGGGCTTCGGCTTTTGACCCGGCTTGAGAGGAGGATTCTTTTGCACGAGACAAATGACATACGGGAAGCGTTGGACCTGGTGACACCAAAGGCATCAAGGATAAGAGCCGTCGCGACAACGGGGCGCAAGCAGACGGAAGACGCTGTGACGCTTGCGAGATGGGCGGCCGCGCACGCCGGCATCCCTTACATCGAGCGTCGAAACCGGTCATCGGCAGCCCTGCGCGAGCACTATGGCGCCGAGTTCCTGCTCGTGGCCAAGCACGGTCTCCTGACGCTTGAGACGCCGCACGGCGACCTCTTCTTCCACCCGAACATGGCGCATCTTCGCCTCAAGAACCTGCGCTTCGGCAGCGGCGGCGAGGGCGACCGTATGGTCGAGGCTATGGGGCTTGTGCGCGGCATGCACGTGCTCGACTGCACGCTGGGCTTCGGCGCCGACGCCATCGTCGCGAGCTTTGCGGTGGGGCCCGAAGGCTCCGTGACGGGCGTGGAGTCCGAGCCCCTCATCGAGACGGTCGTCGGCTACGGCCTGCAGCATTTCAAGGCGGAGAACTGGCCAATGCAGGAAGCCATGCGCGGCGTCCATACCGTCTGCGATGAGGCGGCACACTATCTGAAGACGCTGCCTGAAAAATCGTTCGACGTCGTCTACTTCGATCCGATGTTCCGCCATCCACTGATGGAGAGCCGCAGCCTCACGCCGCTGCGGACCGTCGCCAACTACGCGGCCATCACGCCCGCGATGATCGAGGATGCCTGCCGCGTCGCCCGCCACCGCGTCGTCTTCAAGGAGAATGCCCGCAGCCATGAGTTCGCGCGCCTGGGCTTTTCGCACATCATGGGCGGCAGGTACAGCAAGGTGCATTACGGCGTGCGCATTCTCGATGAAACTAACTGAATCAATACGAAATCGTGTGCAGATTTCTGTCCGTTTTGCGAAAGGCCGCTTCCTCATTGGCAGGAAGTGGCCTTTTTCCACGGAATTTCGTTGATTTATGGATTACATGATGATAAAATAAAAAAGAATGATTTGAGCGGCTACAATTTCATAAGCGATTCCTGAACGCGCGACGCTTCAGGTCTGCTTGTCGTATTACGAATTACGAACGCAATAAAATTCACTATAAAGAAAGAACTCAATCAGCATTATCAGTGGAGGTGTACTTTTTTGTCTAAAGGAGCACAAAAATTACAGATTATCCCTCTCGGAGGCCTGGGGGAAATCGGCAAGAATATGACGGTCATCCGTGTGGACGATGAGATCCTCGTCATCGATTCAGGCCTTATGTTCCCGGAAGAGGACATGCTCGGCATCGATCTCGTCATCCCGGATATCAGCTATCTCGTTGAGAACAAGGACAAGATCAAGGCCATCGTGCTGACGCACGGCCACGAGGATCACATCGGCGCACTGCCGTACGTCCTCAAGAAAATCAATGTGCCGGTCTACGGCACGCGGCTGACGCTCGGCATCCTCGAGGGACGTCTCAAGGAGAACGGCGTTGACTCGAGCAATCTGCATTCGGTCATGCAGGGCGACATCATCAATGTCGGCTGCTTCTCCGTCGGCTTCATCCGCGTCAACCACTCGATTCCTGACGCCGTCGGCCTTTCCATCAAGACGCCGGTCGGCATGATCGTGCATACGGGCGACTTCAAGCTCGACTACACGCCAATCGATGGCAAGATGACGGATTTCCGCCGGTTCTCGGATCTCGGCAACCGCGGCGTGCTCGTCCTCATGGCCGATTCGACGAATTCGGAGCGCGAAGGCCATACGCCGTCGGAGCGCACGGTCGGTGCGGCCTTTGACAAGGCGTTCCACAACGCACGCGGCCGCATCATCGTCGCGACGTTCTCGTCGAACGTCCACCGCATCCAGCAGGTCATTGACACGGCGGTGCGCTACAAGCGCCATGTTGCCGTACTTGGCCGCAGCATGGTCAACGTCGTCAACATCTCGCTCGAGCTCGGCTACATCACGGCGCCTGAGGGCACGCTCATCGACATCGATGAGATCCACAACTACCGCATGGAGCAGGTGGTCATCATCACGACGGGCAGCCAGGGCGAGCCGATGTCGGCTCTGACGCGCATGTCGATGTCGGATCACCGCAAGGTTGGCATTGTGCCGGGCGATACGGTCATCATCTCGGCCACGCCAATCCCGGGCAATGAGAAGCTTGTCTCGAAGACCATCGACAACCTCATGAAGCTCGGTGCCAACGTCATCTACGGCCGCAACCAGGGCATCCATGTCTCGGGCCATGCGAGCCGCGAAGAGCTCAAGCTCATGCACAATCTCGTGCGCCCGAAATTCTTCATCCCGGTCCACGGCGAGTACCACCATCTCGTGCAGCATGCACGCCTTGCCCGTGAGCTCGGCATGCCGAAGGAGAACATCTTCATCAGCGAGAACGGCCAGATCCTCGAGTTCACGCGCGAGAAGGGCCAGGTGGCCGGCAAGGTCACGGCCGGCATGGTCATGGTCGACGGCCTCGGCGTCGGCGATGTCGGCAACATCGTGCTGCGCGACCGCCGTCAGCTCTCGCAGGACGGTATTCTCATCGTCGTCGTGACGATGAACAAGCAGACGAACCGCGTCGTCGCCGGCCCGGACATCGTCTCGCGCGGCTTTGTTTACGTGCGCGAGTCGGAGGCCCTCATGGACGAGGCGAAGGCCCGCGTCCAGCAGGCACTCGACCGCTGCGAGGATGAAAAGGTCAAGGAATGGGCTGCCATCAAGGCGAACGTGCGCGATGCGCTCGGCCGCTATCTCTTCGAGAAGACCCGCCGCCGCCCGATGATCCTGCCGATCATCATGGAGGTCTGAGTCTTAGCACCATCATAAGGAATTTGAGCCGGAGCTGCGTCTCCGGCTTTTCTGCTGACTGCGGACAGAGAAGATCTGTCCGATTTCATGGGGGAAGGAGTGCGAGAATGCCGTTTACCCATCTTCATGTCCATACGGAATTCAGCCTGCTCGACGGCGCGAGCCGCATCAAGGATCTCATCGCGGCGACGAAAGAGCTCGGCATGGACAGCATTGCCATCACCGACCACGGCGCGATGTACGGGGTCATCGATTTTTATAAGGAAGCGAAGAAGCAGGGCGTGAAGCCCATCATCGGCTGCGAGGTCTACGTGGCGCCCGGCGACCGCAGAGACCGCCAGGAGACAGGCGGCGTGCGCTACTATCACCTGATCCTGCTCGCCGAGAATCAGACGGGCTACCGCAACCTCGTGCAGCTCGTCTCGCTCGCGAACATCGAGGGCATGTACTACAAGCCGCGCGTCGACAAGGAGCTCCTGCAAAAGTACCACGAGGGCATTATCTGCCTGTCGGCCTGCATTGCCGGCGAGATCCCGCGCGCCATCCTGCAGGATAACAGGGAGCATGCCGAGGCGCTCGTACAGGAATACCTCGGGATTTTCGGCCGCGACAATTTCTTCCTCGAAATCCAGAACCACGGGCTGCCCGAGGAACGCAAGGCCAATGCCGGGCTCGTGGAGCTCGCGAAGAAATACGATGTCGGGCTCGTTGCGACGAACGACCTGCATTACGTGCACCGCGAGGACAGTGAGTTTCACGACATCCTGCTCTGCATCCAGATGAGCAAGACGATTGACGACCCTTCGCGCATGCGCTTTGCGAGCGATGATTATTATCTCAAGTCACCCGAGGAGATGGCGGCGCTCTTTTCCAAGTATCCCGAGGCCATCACCAATACGGAAAAGATTGCGGCAAGGTGCCAGGTGGATTTTGAGTTTGGCCATCTGCAGCTGCCGTATTATCCAATCCCTTCGCCGTATGCCGACGACGAAGCGTATCTGCGCCATCTCTGCGAGGAGAATCTGCCGCGCCGCTACTCCGAGATTACGGAAAAGGTCCGGGAGCGCCTCGAATACGAGCTCGGCATCATCCACCGCATGGGCTACGACAGCTACTTCCTCATCGTCTGGGATTTCATCAATTATTCGCGCGAGCACGGCATCGGCGTGGGCCCGGGCCGCGGCTCGGCGGCCGGCAGCATCGTCGCGTACCTGCTCGGAATCACGAATCTTGATCCTCTGAAGTACGATCTGCTCTTTGAGCGCTTCCTGAACCCGGAGCGCGTGACGATGCCGGATATCGATGTGGACTTTGATTACATCCAGCGTGGCAGGGTCATCGATTACGTCAAGGAACGCTACGGCTACGACCATGTCGCGCAGATCGTGACGTTCGGCACGATGGCGGCCAAGGGCGCCATCCGCGATGTCGGCCGCGTGCTCAACATGCCGTATGCCGAGGTGGCGGAGATCGCGGGGCTCGTGCCCAACGAGCTCAAGATCACGCTCGACAAGGCCATGAAGGAGTCGGCCGATTTCCGACGGGCTTATGAGGAGCGTCCCGAGGTCAAGCGCCTCATCGACCTTGCGCGCAAGCTCGAGGGTCTGCCGCGCCACTCTTCGACACATGCGGCCGGCGTCGTGATCGCGCGCAACCCGCTGACGGATTACGTGCCCGTCTCGATCTCAGAGGGCACGCTCGTCACTGAGTACGACAAGGACCACGTCGAGGAGCTCGGCCTCCTCAAGATGGACTTCCTGGGCCTGCGCACGCTGACGGTCATCAGCGACACGCTCGCGAACATCGAGAAGAGCCGCCATGAGAAAATCGACATCGACAAGATTCCGCTCGAGGATGAGGCGACGTCGAAGATGCTCTGCGAGGGGCGCACGGGAGCCGTGTTCCAGATGGAGTCGTCCGGCATGACGCAGCTCGTGCGCGACCTCGCGCCCGAGGGCTTCTCTGACCTTATCCCGCTCGTCGCGCTCTACCGGCCGGGACCGCTCGGCAGCGGCATGGTTGAGGACTTCATCGCTGGGCGCCACGGCGAGAAGGAAGTCACCTACATGCATCCGCTGCTCGAGCCCATCCTCAAGGAAACGTTCGGCGTCGTGCTCTACCAGGAGCAGGTCATGCAGATCGTGCAGGTGCTCGCGGGCTTCACGCTCGGCCAGGCCGACCTCCTGCGCCGCGCCATGGGTAAGAAGAAGCACGAAATCCTGATGGCCCAGAAGGAGAATTTCCTGCAGGGCTGCGCGAAGAATCACATCGAGCCGGGGCTTGCCAACACGATCTTCGACCTCCTGACGCATTTCGCCGATTACGGCTTCAACAAGTCGCACAGTGCGGCGTATGCGCTCGTGGCCTGGCAGACGGCGTACCTCAAGGCACACTATCCGGCGGAGTTCATGGCCGCGATGCTCACGAGCATCATGGACACGCCGAAGGTATCGACGTATATCGAGCTCAGCCGCCGCATGGGCATCCGCATCCTGCCGCCCGACATCAATGCGAGCTCCTCGTATTTCAGCGTCGACGGCGATGCCATCCGTTTCGGTCTTGCGGCCGTCAAGAACGTCGGCGAGAGCGCCATCGAGAGCGTCGAGAAGATCCGTGCGCAGGACGGGCCGTTTGCTTCGCTGCAGGATTTCTGCGCGCGCGTCGATATGCGCATCGTCAACCGGCGCGTGATGGAAAGCCTCATCAAATGCGGTGCGTTCGACAGCACGGGCGCGAAGCGCAGCCAGCTGCTCGCCATCCTGCCGCAGGCCGTCACTGAGGCGTATCAGAAGCAGCGCGACCGCCAGAGCGGTCAGCTCGGCCTCTTCACGGAGGAGACGATGGGCGAGGCCGGTGCCATCAAGCTGCCCGACATCCCCGAAGTCTCGAAGCAGGAGATGCTGAACTGGGAGAAGGAGACGACGGGCTTCTACATCACGGGGCATCCCCTGGACCAGTTTGCCGACAAGCTCGCAAATCTGCCGCGCATCGGCTCGCTGCAGGAGAACGGCATCCGGAACCATCAGGTGCTGCGGCTCGGCGGCATGATTACGGAGGCCAAGCGCATCACGACGAAGAAGGGTGACACGATGTGCTTCGTGACGCTCGAGGATTTCACTGATTCGCTCGAGGTCACGGTGTTCCCGCGCATCTTCTACCAGCATGTCAACATGCTCGTGCCCGATTCGCCGATTGTCGTGCAGGGCAAGGCCGATATCACGACGGACGGTGAGGTCAAGCTCATCGCCGACACAATCTGGCCGCTCGACCTCTATCTCACGGAATACTACATCACCCTGCCGCCCGCGGGCCTTGACGAGCAGCAGAAAGCGGCGATGCATGAGATCTTTGCCGGGCACCGCGGCAATCACGTCACGTATTTCCACAGCCAGGGCCACTGGCAGAAGGCCTCAGGCGCGTTCTGGCTCGACGGCAGCCCCGAGGCGGACGCGGCACTCGCCGCGCTGCTCGGCGAGAACGCCATCAAGAAGCGGTGATGCCGGAATGTGTTGCGATTGGCGGGACAGAATGATAAAATAAACAGATGCATATCAATTCCCCGCAAGAGGGGAAAATAAGGAGCGTTTTGGATTTTGAAAAAGAGAACAGCCGGCCGGCTGCTGCTGGCGGGAAGCATGGCCGTTTCCTGCCTCATCAGCCCGCTCAGCCAGCAGCATGCCTGGGCGGAAGCCGTATACGATATCAAGGAGATGCCGCGTCCCGATGTGCCGGGGCTCGTCGTCCGTCCCGATGACCCCCTGCAGAACCTGACGGCCCGCTCGGCCGTCGTCATGGATGCCGCGACGGGGCAGGTCATCTACGCGCGCGACATGGATGCGCGGCGTTTCCCGGCCAGCACGACAAAGATCATGACGCTGATCCTGGCTCTCGAGAACTCGAATCTCGACGATGTGGTCACGGTCAGCAGCAACGCGGCCGGCACGGAAGGGTCGACCATCTGGCTCGAGGCCGGTGAGAAGATCCGCATGGGCGATCTGCTCTACGGCATGATGATGCATTCGGGCAACGATGCGACGGTGGCCGTCGCCGAACACATTGCCGGTTCCGTCGACAAGTTCGCGGCGATGATGACGAAGAAGGCGCACGAGATCGGCGCGGTCAACACGAACTTCGCCAATGCCAACGGTCTGCCGCGCGACGACCATTACACGACGGCCTACGATATGGCGCTCATCGCCTCCTATGGCTACAGGGTGCCGGGCTTCGAGGAGATCGTCAGCACGAAGGAGATGCACTTTGACTGGGTCAAGAACCCCGAGCACCGCCTGCGCAACGAGAACCAGATGCTCTGGCTCTACCGCGGCGCCAACGGCGTCAAGACCGGCTACACCGATGCGGCGGGCCGCTGCCTCGTCTCGGCGGCGAAAAAGGACGGCCTGCAGCTCGTGGCCGTCGTGCTCGATTCCGTCTACATGTGGAACGATTCCATCAAATTGCTCGACTACGGCTTCGCGCATGTGGAGCCCGTGACGCTCGTGACGGAGGGCGATGTCGCCGGCTATGCACCGACGGCGGGCGGCAACGGCACGCGCGTTCCCTTGAAGGCTGCCGGGACCATCACGCTCGCGAAGCTCAAGGAGGGCGATGCGCGCCAGTATGAGACGAAGCTCGAGATACCCCAGAAGCTGCAGGCTCCCGTCGAGGAGGGCGAGGTGGTCGGCCGCTTCGTCGTGCTGCTCGACGATAAGGAAGTCGCCGCGACGGATCTTCTGGCCGGCACGAGCGTCACGCGGCGCTCGTTCTTCCTGACGGTCTGGCACTGGCTGCAGTCGCTCCTGGGCGTTAGCAGTGCGAAGTGAGAATCATGTGCGGGCGCATGAGAAGCGTGTCATGAGAAAAGAAAAGGAAGTAGAGACAGCGATGGCAGAGCGTTTACAGAAAATCATCAGTCAGGCGGGCGTTGCGTCGCGCCGGGCGGCCGAGAAGCTCATCGAAGCGGGCCGTGTGGCCGTCGATGGCCAGGTCGTGCGCGAACTCGGCCTCAAATTCGAGGCTGAGGAGCACATCATAACGGTCGATGGCAAGCCATTGGCCAGCAGGGAGCGTCACGTCTACTTCCTGCTCAACAAGCCGAAGGGGTATCTCTCGACGGCGAAGGATGAGCGTGGGCGCCGCACGGTGCTCGACCTCCTGCCGGAGGTGCGCGAGCGCATCTATCCCGTCGGGCGGCTCGACAACAACACGGAGGGACTCCTGCTCATCACGAATGACGGCGCACTCATGAACGGCCTGCTGCACCCGAAGTACGAGGTGGAAAAGACGTACGTCGCGCGCGTGACGGGCGAGCTCACACCGGAGAAAATCAAGGCCCTGCGTGAGGGCTTGCTGCTCGAAGACGGCATGACGGCACCGGCCAGGGTAAAGCTCTTGGGAGAGGACCGCGGCCTCACGCGCGCAGCCATCACGATCCACGAGGGCCGCAACCGCCAGGTGCGCCGCATGTTCGCGGCCGTCGGCTGTGACGTGCGCGCGCTCAAGCGCACCCGTTTTGCCGGGCTCACGCTCCTGGGCGTGCCGCGCGGGCAGCACCGCGCGCTGCAGGCACAGGAAGTGCAGGCGCTTTACCGGCTGGCAGGTCTTGAGGAGGCAGAAGCATGAAACACATACTGGTGATCGGCGCGGGGCCGGCCGGCATGATGGCGGCCATCCGCGCCGCCGAGAACGGGGCGGCGGTCACGCTGCTCGAGAAGATGAAGAAGCCCGGACGCAAGATGATGATCACGGGCAAGGGACGCTGCAACATCACGAATGCGGCCGACGTGCCCGAAATCATCCGCAATATCCACGGCAACGGCGCTTTCCTCAACAGTTCCATGCGCGCGTATGACAACCGCGATGTCATGGAGTTCTTTGAGCAGCAGGGCGTGCCTGTCAAGGTGGAGCGCGGCAACCGCGTCTTCCCCGTCAGCGACAGGGCACAGGACGCCGTCGACGCCATGGTGCACCGGCTGCACGAGCTCGGCGTGACAATCGAGCTCGAGACACCCGTATCCGACATCCTGACACAGGATGGCCGTGTGGCGGGCGTGCGCACGAAAACGGGTGCGCATTACAAGGCCGATGCCGTGATTCTCGCTGTCGGCGGCGCGTCGTATCCGGGCACGGGGTCATCAGGTGACGGCTACGCAATGGCGGCAAAGCTCGGCCATATCATTGTGCCAATCCGCCCGTCGCTTGTGCCGCTCGAGACGGAGGAAGACTGGGTCAAGGATGTCCAGGGCCTCTCGCTGCGCAACGTGCGCGCGACGCTGCTCGCAGACGGCGAGCCCGTGCAGGAGCTCTTCGGCGAGATGATGTTCACGCATTTCGGCGTGACGGGACCGATCATCCTCTCGGCCAGCCGGCAGGCGGCTGAGTGCCTCGCGAAAAATCAGCTCGTGGAACTCACACTCAATCTCAAGCCCGCACTGACGCCCGAGAAGCTTGATGCAAGGATCCAGCGCGACTTTGCGCAGTACATCCGCAAGTCCCTCAAGAACGGCCTCGTGGACCTTCTGCCGCACAAGCTCATCGAGCCCGTGCTCGACTATGCCTACCTTGACCCCGACAAGCCCGTGCATCAGGTCACGGCCGAGGAGCGCCGCCGCCTCGTCGAGACGCTGCAGCATCTGACGCTGACCATCACGAAGACGCGGCCAATCGCCGAGGCCATCGTGACGGCCGGCGGCGTCTCCGTCAAGGAGATCAACCCGAAGACGATGGAATCGAAGCTCGTGCCCGGCCTCTACTTTGCCGGCGAGGTCGTCGATGTCGATGCTTACACGGGCGGCTACAACCTGCAGGCGGCCTTCTCGATGGGCAATGCCGCGGGCTGCTGGAGCGTCTGGAACGACGATTGAAAAGTACCAAAGGGGAGGGCGGGGCTATGCCGCCGTCCCTCTGAACATCTGAAAGACGAGAATGGAGGATTCCTTATGGAACAAACGAAGACCATCGCGCAGGCTGCTCGCGGCCTGCACGGCACCGTCGCAATCCCGGGCGACAAGTCCATTTCCCACCGCAGTGTCATGTTCTCGGCACTCGGCTCGACGCCTGTGCACATCACGAATTTCCTGCATGCCCAGGACTGCCTTTCGACAGCTGCCTGCATGCAGGCGCTCGGGGCTGCCGTGATGTTTGAGAGCGATACGGAGCTCACGGTCTGCGGCCATGGCCTGCACGGCCTTCAGGAACCGTCCTCCATCATCGATGCGGGCAATTCCGGCACGACGCTGCGCCTCATGATGGGCATCCTCGCACCGCAGCCGTTTCTCACGACCTTCACGGGCGATGCCTCGCTGCACAAGCGTCCGATGGGCCGTGTCATCAAGCCCCTGACGCAGATGGGCGCGAAGATCTACGGCCGCGCGCAGAACACGAAGCTGCCGATCACGGTCGTGCCGGCCGGCCGCAGGCTCTCGGGCATGGTCTATGAGAGTCCCGTCGCGAGCGCCCAGGTCAAGTCGGCCATCCTGCTCGCGGGCATGTACGCGGATGCCCCGACAACGGTCGTCGAGCCCTTCACGTCGCGCGACCACACGGAGCGCATGCTCGAGGCCTTCGGCGTTCACACGGTAAAAGAGGGCACGGCCGTGACCATCCGCCCGGTCGAGTCATTCACGGCGCCTGAGGCCATCGAGGTGCCCGGCGACATCAGCTCGGCCGCCTATTGGCTCGTGGCCGGCGCCATCGTGCCGGGCAGCAGCCTGCTCCTCAAAAATGTCGGCGTCAACCCGACGCGCACGGGCATCCTCGATGTGCTCAGGGCCATGGGCGCGCACATTGCGCTTCAAAATGAGCGCGTGAGCGGCGGCGAGGCGGCGGCTGACATCCGCGTCGAGACCTCGGCGCTCCACGGCACGTCGTTTGGAGCTGAGATCATGCCGCGCCTCATCGACGAGATTCCCGTCATCGCCGTGGCCGCACTCTTTGCCGAGGGCGACACGGTCATCACGGGCGCCGGCGAACTGCGCGTCAAGGAGACGGACCGCCTGCAGGCCATCGCGGACGAATTCAACAAGCTCGCGCCGGGCTCTGTAGAAGCCGGCGCGGACAGCCTCGTCATCCACGGCGGCACGAAGGTGCAGCATGCCTCGTGCTTCTCGTACGATGACCACCGCATGGCCATGTCGCTCGCCATTCTCGGCACGGCCGGCGCCGGCGTCACGCTCGAGCGCCCGGAATGCGTAAACATCTCGTATCCGGCGTTCTACCGGACGCTGCAGGACTTGCAGCAGTGAGCAGAGGCGCAAGAATCATTTGAGTTGGGGGTAACAGTCTTGAAGAAACTTGTAGTAGCAATCGACGGGCCGGCCGGAGCCGGCAAGAGCACCGTGGCGCAGCTGGCGGCCAAAAAGCTCGGCTATACGTACATCGACACGGGCGCCATGTACCGCGCCGTGGCCTGGAAGGTCCTGCAGCAGGGCGGCGAAGTCACGGACGAGAAGATTCTCTCCGTCGTGCCCACGATCGACGTGGACCTCTCGTATGAGAACGGCCGGACGACGGTGCGCGTGGATGGCCGCGACGTGACCGGGGAAATCCGCACGCCGGAGGTCAGCCACATCGTCTCGCAGGTTGCGGCGCTCGGCCCCGTGCGCGAGAAGATGGTCGACCTGCAGCGCAGGATGGCCACGCGCGGCGGCGTGCTCATGGACGGCCGCGACATCGCGACGAACGTGCTGCCGGATGCCGACGTCAAGATTTACCTGACGGCTTCCATCGAGGAGCGCGCGCAGCGCCGCTATAAGGAACTGTGCGAGAAGGGGCTTGCAGTAAACCTCGCCGACATCCGGCGCGACATCGCCGCGCGCGACAAGGCCGACATGGAGCGCGAGATCTCGCCGCTCGTCAAGGCGGACGACGCCACGCTGCTCGACACGACGGGCCTCACGATCGATGAGGTCGTCGCGAAGATCCTCGAAATGGCGGGTGAGAAGGCATGATCCTCTACGACATCCTCCGAGCTGTTTTCTGGTTTATCTTCCGGATTTTCTTCCGTGCGGACATTTCGGGCCGGGAGAACCTGCCGCAGGAAGGCCCCGTCATCCTCGCGGCCAATCACCTGAGCAACTGGGACCCGCCGCTGCTCGCCTGCTTCCTGTCGCGCCCCGTCAGCTACATGGCGAAGGTTGAGCTCTTCGAGCACCCGGTTTTCGGCGCGGCCATCCGCAACTGCCATGCCTTCCCCGTACGCCGCGGCGCTGCGGACCGCGGTGCCATCAAGGCAGCCGTCGGCGTCCTCAAGCAGGGCCATGTGCTCGGACTCTTCCCTGAGGGCACGCGCAGCAGGGACGGGCGCATGCACAAGGCGGAGGCAGGCGTCGGCCTGCTCGCGGCCATGAGCGGCGCGCCCGTCGTACCGGCCTGCATCGTCGGCACCGATCACGTCTTCGCGCACGGCAGCTGGTTGCCGAAATTCCACGTGCGCTACGGCGAGCCGATGCATTTTACGGGCGACCGCCGCAACAAGGAGGAGCTCGAGGCTTTTTCGCAGGAAATCATGCAGCACATCGCGGCCCTGCGCGCAGAAATCGAAAAAAATTCGTAAAAACCATTTGCCTGCGGCCCGCATGCATGATATACTAGGCTATAGATTGTAAAAAACACGGAAGTTCTCCGGTGCTTTTTGCAAGAATATGAATAATGGTGGTAGATGTATGGAAGTCATCTTGGCAGATTATCTCGGGTTTTGCTATGGCGTCAAGCGCGCCATCAAGATCGCGAGGGAAAATGCTTCGGAAGACGGGACTGCCTGTACGCTCGGACCCATCATCCACAATCCTCAGATGGTCGACCGCCTGCGGCGCGAAGGCGTCGGTTCGGTGGGTTCGCTTGAGGAGATGGAGCGCGGAACGGTCATCATCCGTTCGCATGGTGTCGGGCCGCAGGTCTATGAAGAAGCGGAGAGGCGCGGCCTCGAAGTGGTGGATGCAACGTGTCCCCATGTCAAGAAAGCGCAGCTTTCCGCAAAGGCGCTCGTTGATGAAGGATATCCTGTCATCATCATTGGAGAAAAAGATCACCCGGAGGTCCAGAGTATCTTTGAATGGTCCTCGGGGAAGGCAATGATTGTTGAGACAGAGGAGGAGGCCGATGCCGTCGAGCCCTCTGGCAAGCTCGGCATCGTGTGCCAGACGACTTTTTCAGGAGCGAAGTTCCGTCAGATTGTAATGCGCTTGCTGGATAAATCCAGGGATATCAGGATTCTGCGAACGATCTGTACGGCAACGGATCAGCGACAGGCCGCGGCCATCGAATTGGCGAGCAAAGTCGACCTCATGCTGGTCATAGGCGGCAAGAACAGTGCCAATACGACAAGGCTGGCTCAGCTTTGTTCCGAAAAATGCCTGACTTACCACATCGAAACGGCAGCTGAGCTGCACGACGAGTGGTTTGACAAAATAAAAAAAATTGGTATTACAGCTGGTGCTTCTACACCGGACTGGATTATCAAGGAGGTATATAAAAAGTGTCAGAACAGATGAATATGGAAGAATTGTTAGCGCAGGAGTCCATGCCGGATATCCAGGAACGTACCACTGTAAAAGGTAAAGTCATCCAGGTAAACCGCGATGAGGCTTACGTGGATATTGGCTATAAGCAGGAAATCGCTATTCCGAAGCGCGAGCTCGCTTACCCGGCTCCGGAATCCGCTGAAGATGTTGTCAAGGTCGGCGATGAGATCGACGTTTACGTCGTATCCCTCGGCGGCGACAACGGCGGCATCCTCTCCAAGGTCAAGGCTGACCGCATGGTTGCCTGGAAAGAGATGGAGAAGAAGAAGGAAGCTGGAGAGACGGTTCAGGCCAAGATTACGCAGGTTGTCAAGGGCGGCCTCGTAGCATCCGTCGATGGTCTGCGCGGCTTCATCCCGGCATCCCAGATGGAACTCCATTTTGTCAAGGATCTCTCCGTATACGTCGGCCAGACGGTTGAAGCTGAGATCATCGAGATTGATGTCCACAAGCAGCGTCTCGTTCTTTCCCGCCGTGCCCTGCTCGAGGCTGAGCGCGCTAAGAAGGAAGAGGAAGTCTTCTCCACGCTCGAAGCTGGCCAGACGGTCCGCGGCACGGTTAAGCGCCTCGTTGACTACGGTGCTTTCATCGATATCGGCGGCGTAGACGGCCTTGCTCACATCTCCGACCTCGCTTGGCACCGCGTTAAGCATCCGTCGGATGTTCTCGAAGTTGGCCAGGAACTCGATGTATATGTCAAGAACGTTGACGTTGAGAACAAGCGTATCTCGCTGTCCGTCAAGGACACGATGCGTGATCCGTGGCTCGACAACGCTGAGAAGTACAGCGAAGGCCAGATCATCGAAGGCAAAGTCATTAAACTGACGGACTTCGGTGCATTCATGGAAATCGAGCCGGGCTTTGATGGCCTGATCCCGATGGGCGAGCTCGCTGACAAGCGCATCGAGCGTGCTGATGAAGCCGTTCATGTCGGCGACATCGTTCGTGTCAAGATCCTTCGCATCGATATGAAGCGCAAACGCATTTCGCTTTCCATCACGAAGGCACGTGACTGATCTCGGCGTAAGCTGAAAAAGAAATAAGACATTTCTGAGGAGTGATGATTTATGCATCACTCCTTTGTTTGTAGTGCAAGAGAGTGAAACCATGAGCAAACATTACGCAGGCATCATCCTGCGCGTCTATCCCGGTAGCCTCGCAGAGGAACTCGAGCTCGTGCCGGGCGATAAGATCATAGAGATCAACGAGCAGCCGCTGCGCGACATCATCGACCTGAGCTTTGCGATGGCCGATGAGGAAATCGACCTGCTTGTCGAGCATGCGGACGGCGAGCGCGAGATCATCTCCTTCGAAAAGGATATGGATGAGGAGCTCGGCGTCGAGTTCGAGTCGGCCGTCTTTGACGGCATCCGCAACTGTGCGAACCACTGCTATTTCTGCTTTGTCGACATGATCGCACCGAACATGCGCCAGAGCCTTTCCATCAAGGACGACGACTACCGCCTGTCCTTCCTCTACGGCAATTTCGTCACGATGACGAACATGGGGCCGCGTGACTTCGAGCGCATCGAGAAATTCCACCTGTCGCCGCTCTTCGTGTCGGTGCAGTGCATGAACCCGGAGCTCCGCGCCCAGATGCTGCGCTGCCCCGGCGCGGCGCGCATCGCCGAGCAGCTCGACAACCTCGAGAAGGCCGGTGCCGATTACCACACGCAGGTCGTGCTCTGCCGCGGCCTCAACGATGGGGAGGAACTCGCACGCACGATCCGCGAGATCGTCGCGCGCCGTCCGCATGCCCTGTCGCTGGCCGTTGTGCCTGTTGGCGTCACGAAGTTCCGCACGGATCCGTTCCCGTTGCAGCAGTTTGATGCCGAGAGCGCCGCGCGCGTCATCGACGAGGCGGAGAAGTGGCAGAAGAAGCTCCAGCAGGAGGAGGGGCGCACGTTCCTCTACCTCGGTGACGAGTTCTACTTCCTCGCCGGCCGCCCCGTGCCGCCGACGGAGTTCTACGATGGCTTCCCGCAGCTCGACAACGGCATCGGACTGACGCGCAACTTCCTCAACGACTGGGAGCAGACGCAGCCGGGCCCCGCAGCGTACGAGGAGCCTGTGTACCTTGATGTCATCACGGGCACATCGGTCGCGCCCGTCATCGAGGAGCTCGCAGCGTCCGTGCAGGCGGAGAACCTGCACGTGCGCGTGCTGCCCGTCGCGAACGACTTTTTCGGCACAACCGTCAACGTCTCGGGCCTGCTGACGGCGAAGGACATCATCGCGGAGCTCCGCCGCCAAGAGGGGCCGCGCCACGGCATCCTCATCCCCGAGTCCGCCCTGCGCTCGGGCGAGGATATCTTCCTCGACGATGTGTCGCTGCAGCAGATGCAGCAGGAGTTCCCCGAGGCGCGCATCGAACCCGTGCAGACGGGCGCCGATTACCGCCGTGCCCTGACGGACTGGCATCATTACCACAAGGAACGCGCCGGCGAGACGGCCTACATGTGGCAGAGCAATGCAGGCTATACGAAAAATCCCTGAGAAAACCGGAGAAGCCTGGTTGGGAATACCCGGTCAAGCGCTTCTGCGTAAAAACGATACTTTGACAGACAGATAGAAAGAAGGATGAATATGAGCAAACCGATTGTGGCGATCGTAGGACGCCCGAATGTCGGCAAGTCGACGCTTTTCAACCAGATCGGCAAGAAGCGCGTCTCGATTGTCGACGATATTCCGGGCGTGACCCGCGACCGCATTTACCTCGATGCCGAATGGCTCAATCATGAATTCACTATGATCGATACGGGCGGCATCGAATTCGACGAGAGCAATCACATCCTCAAATCCATGCGCCAGCAGGCACAGCTCGCCATGGACGAGGCCGATGTCATCCTGTTCCTCGTCGATGGCCGCACGGGCCTGACGGCGGCTGATGAAGAAGTCGCCCGCATGCTGCGCGGCACGAAGAAGCCCGTCGTGCTCGGCGTCAATAAGATCGACAGCCCGCAGCGCGAGATGGATATCTATGAATTCTACAACCTGGGCCTCGGCGACCCAATCCCGCTCTCGGCTTCGAATGCCCGGAACCTCGGCGATCTGCTTGACGCGATTGTCGCTTCCTTCCCGGAGCATGAGGAGGAGCAGAAGGATGAGGACGAGATCAGCATCGCCGTCATCGGCCGCCCGAATGTCGGCAAGTCCTCCATCGTCAATGCCATTCTCGGTGAGGAGCGCGTCATTGTCAGCGATGTGCCGGGCACGACGCGCGACGCCATCGACACGCATTTCACGAAGGACGGCATCAAGTTCACACTGATCGATACGGCCGGCATGCGCCGCCGCGGCAAGATCGACGAGCCTGTGGAGCGCTACAGCGTCATGCGTTCGCTGCGCGCCATCGACCGTGCCGACGTCGTGCTCATGATGATCAATGCCTATGAGGGCATCACGGAGCAGGACAAGAAGATTGCGGGCTACGCGCACGAGTCGGGCAAGGGCGTCGTCATCGTCGTCAACAAATGGGATATCTACCCCGACAAGGACGACAAGTCGACGCTGCGCTTCACCGAGGAACTGCGCGATGAACTCGGCTTCCTGCAGTACGCGCCGGTGCTCTACACGTCGGCTTTGACGGGACAGCGCGTCTCGCGCGTGACGGAGCTCGTCAAGTACGTGGCCGAGCAGCAGTCGATGCGCATCAGGACGAGCGTGCTCAACGACCTCATTCGCGATGCCGTCTCGATTAACCCGCCGCCGATGCACCGCGGTAAGCGCCTCAAAATCCTCTTCATGACGCAGGCCGACATCCGCCCGCCGAAATTCATCATCTTTGTCAACGACCCCGAGCTCATGCACTTCTCGTATCTGCGCTTCATCGAGAACAAGCTGCGCGAGAGCTTTGGCTTTGAGGGTACGCCGCTGCAGCTCATCGTGCGCGCGCGTGACGAGGAGGAGGAATACCGCTGATGACGACTAGCGTTCTTATCACCTGTGTCGTGAGCTATCTTTTGGGGTCCATCCCGAACGGCCTTGTGTTCGGCAAGCTCCTCTGGCACGTCGACCTGCGCGAGCACGGCAGCCACAATATCGGCGCGACGAATGCCTGGCGCACGCTCGGCAAGGGGCCGGGCTTCCTGATTTTCCTGCTCGATTTCCTCAAGGGCGCCGTGAGCGTCTACCTCGCCGAGGTTCTGACGGGCATCCCCTTTGTCATGATCCTCGCGGGCGTGCTCGCGATTGTCGGCCATTCCTGTTCGCTCTTCCTGCACTTCAAGGGCGGCAAGGGCGTCGCGACGGGCCTCGGCGTCATCACGATGCTCATGCCGCTGCCGAGCCTCATCGTCTTTCTTGTCTGGCTTGTCATCGTCAAGGTGTCGGGCTACGTCTCGCTGGGGTCCTGCATCGCGGCGGCGCTCGTGCCCGTGCTCGCCTGGGCATTTTCGTACCCCTTGGAGTATACGGTTTTCGGCGTGCTCGCGGCGGCCTTCATCATCGTGCGTCACAAGTCCAACATTGCGCGTCTCCTCAATGGGACCGAAAGTAAGATACACGCGGGACACCGGGGAAACACGCGTGGATAAAATGTAATCATTTTTCGCATTTTATTGTATCGCTTTTGGACATTCCCGCAAAATATATTGGCATTCGTACACATAATATGGTATACTATCCTTTGTCAAAAGAATAGTATCCATTGGAGGCGTAATGTATGAATAAAGAGAAAAGCGGCTTCTTCCTCGTCCGTGAAGAGATTCTGCCAGAGGCGATCAAGAAGACCATCCGTGTCAAGGAAATGCTCAAGCGCGGCGATGCACGCACGATCAATGAGGCTGTCGAGAAGATGGAACTCTCGCGCAGTGCCTACTACAAGTACAAGGACTACGTGTTCCCGTTCTACGAGGCCAGCCAGAACAAGATTGTCACGCTCACGTTCCTGCTCGAGCACAAGAAGGGCGTCCTCTCGAGTGTGCTCAACACGATTTCGGCTGATTCGGGCAGCGTCATGACCATCAATCAGGGCATCCCCCTGCAGGGAGTAGCCAATGCGACGGTGTCCATTGAGACGGCCAACCTGTCGGTTGATCTCGAGGCACTGCTCGACAAGCTGCGCATGGTCGACGGGGTCAAGCGTCTCGAAGTTCTGGGGCAGTCCTGAGGAAAGAGGGTGTGTCGAATGGAGAAAGTCATCAAGATTGGTTTGCTGGGTTCTGGCACGGTAGGTTCCGGTGTCATCAAGGTGCTGGACATGAACCGGCGTCAGATTACCGAACGCGTCGGCACACCGATTCAGATCAAGACGGTTCTCGTGCGCGATCTTACGAAGCCGCGCCCGTACCTCAAGGACCTCAGGGTGACGGATGATATCGAGGAAATCCTGCGCGATGATGAGATTGATGTCGTCGTCGAGCTCATGGGTGGCCTGCATCCAGCACGCGAGTACATGCTGCGCGCCATGGAAGCCGGCAAGAGCGTCGTCACGGCCAACAAGGACGTCGTCGCGCAGTTCGGCAAGGACATGTTCGCGATGGCTGAACAGCACGATGTCGACTTCCTGTTTGAGGCCAGTGTCGGCGGCGGCATCCCGATCATCACGCCGCTCAAGCAGTGCCTGACGGCCAACCGCATCACGGAAATCATGGGCATCGTCAACGGCACGACGAATTACATGCTGACGAAGATGACGGAGTGCGGCTCAGACTACGACACCGTGCTCAAGGAGGCGCAGCAGAAGGGCTATGCTGAGGCCAATCCGTCGGCCGACGTCGACGGCCTCGATGCTGCGCGCAAGGCCGCAATCCTCGCGTCACTCGCGTTTAACACGCGCATCCAGCTCGAGGATGTGTCGGTCGAGGGCATCACGAAGATTACGCCCGACGATATCGAGTATGCAAAAGATCTCGGCTACGTCATCAAGCTCCTGGCTGTTGGCAAGGATTCGAAGGAGAACGGCGTCGATGTGCGCGTCCATCCGGTCTTTTTGCCCAAGAGCCACCCGCTCGCCTCGGTCAACGGCGTATACAATGCCATTTTCGTGCGCGGCAACGCCATCGGTGAGGCCATGTTCTACGGCCAGGGCGCAGGCTCCCTGCCGACGGCTTCGGCTGTCGTTTCGGACATTATCGATGTCTCGCGCGACATCGTCAACCGCACCTTCGGCCGCGTGCGCTGCACCTGCTATGAGAAGAAGACGCTGTGCCCCATCGACAAGACCGAGTCGTCGTATTACGTGCGCCTGCTCGTCGACGATAAGCCCGGCGTACTCGGCGCGATTGCGACGGCCTTCGGTGATGCCGGCGTCAGCCTCAAATCGGTCATCCAGACGCGTCGCAATGTCGTCGACCATGCGGAAATCGTCGCGGTCACGCATATTGTCGAGCATGCGCGCATCCAGTCGGCCCTGCGCGCGCTCCAGGCTTTGCCGGTGGTCGATGAGATCCGCAATGTCATTCGCGTCGAGAACGAACGGGGGTAAGTCATGGCTGAGAAAATGGTCCGGGTGCGCGTACCCGGCACGAGTGCCAACTGCGGCCCCGGCTTCGATACGCTGGGACTCGCGTGCACCATCTACAATGACCTCGAGCTGCGCCTGACGCGCGAGCCGGGGCTTTCCATCACGATGACGGGCGAGGGAGCAGCGAACATCCCGTGCGACGCGCGCAACATCGTCTGGCGTTCCGTTCAGTATCTTCTGCAGAAGGCCGGGCGCGACAAGGATTACCGCGGCGCCGTCATCCACATGGAGAATCATGTACCGCTCTCGCGCGGCCTCGGCAGCAGCGCGACGGCCATCGTCGCGGGACTCACAGCGGCCAATGCTCTTATCGGCAACCGCTTCAACCGTTATGAACTTCTGGAGTTCGCGACGGACATAGAAGGGCATCCCGACAACGTCGCACCGGCAATCTTCGGCGGCTTCACGGTCAATGCCGTGACCGACGGCCATGTCGACTGTTTCCATTTCCGCCCGAACTTTCGGCTGAAGCTCGTCGTGGCTGTGCCGGATTTCCCGCTCTCGACGCGCATGGCGCGCAAGGTGCTGCCCGAGGAGGTGCCGCTTAAGGATGCTATCTTCAACGTCGGCCGGGCGTCGATGCTCGTTGCGGCCCTGACGCGCGGCAATGAGCGCTTCCTGCGCCATGCCTTTGATGATGCACTGCATCAGCCGTACCGCGCGAAGCTCATCCCGGGTATGTACGACGTCTTCGCAGCGGCCCGTGCGGCCGGTGCCGCGGGCGCGACGCTCAGCGGTGCAGGCCCGTGCCTCATCGCCTACGTGCTTGAACGCCGCCATGTGGAGGAGGCCGTGGGCAAGGCCATGCAGGAGGCATTCCGCAAGCACGGCGTCAAGTCGCGCATCCTGACGCTCGACCTCGACACGCGCGGTGCGCATCTGCTGCGCAAATGACGGCGCGAGGCCATCAGGCATGCGCCATGATTCGCGGGACGCAATCAGAAGCAAGGAAAACGAAAGCTCTGCCAGCCGGCAGGGCTTTTCTTTAATATGAAAGGCAGGGATTCGATTGCGAGAAGCAGAATTTGCACAGAAGCTCCGGCAGGCGGGCGGACGTGTCTTCCTCGTCGGCGGCTGGGTGCGCGACAAGTGCCGCGGCGCCGTGCCGCACGACAAGGATTACATGGTGGCAGGGCTCACGGCCGCACAGGTGGAGGCGGTTTTGCCGGATGCCAGGCGCGTCGGGCATGGCTTTCCCGTCTACCTTGTGCCGATCGACGGGGCGGAATGTGAGGTCGCGCTCGCGCGCAAGGAGCGCAAGCAGGGGGCCGGCTACCGCGGCTTTGCGGTGGACTGCGACCCGGGCGTGACGGTGGAGGAGGACCTTTACCGCCGCGATACGACGATGAACAGCATGGCCCTTGAACTGCCGATGGGCAGCCTGATCGATCCGTACGGCGGCCGTGCGGACATTGAAGGGCACTGCATCCGCGCCGTCTCGCACCACTTTCTCGAGGATCCCGTGCGCGCGCTGCGCGCAGCGCGCCAGGCCGCGGAGTTCGGCTTCACGATTGAGCCGCAAACGCTTGCCTATATGCGTGCCTGCCGCGGGGAACTGGCCATGGAGCCCGCCGAGCGCATCGTCGCGGAACTGCGGCGGGCGCTCAAGGCCCCCGAGCCCTCGCGTTTCTTCCGGAGCCTCGAAGCGGCGGGCCTGCTCGCGGCCATCTTCCCTGAGCTTCACGCGCTCATCGGCAGGACACAGCCCGTGGCCTTCCATCCCGAGGGCGATGCCTTCGAGCACACGATGCTTGTCATTGACGCGGTCGCGCATCAGACGTCATCCATTCTCGCGCGCTTTGCGGCGCTCGTCCACGACCTCGGCAAGGGAACGACGCCGCGGGAGATGGAGCCGCATCATTACGGCCACGAGCAGCGCGGGCTCGACTGCCTCAGAAAATGGGACGCGCGCACGACGCTGCCGCGCCTCTGGCTCAAGGCAGGAGCCTTTGTCATCGAGCAGCACATGCGCGCGCCGCTTTTGACGAAGCCCGGCAAGATCGCACATCTCCTGCTCGCCGTCGACCGCAGCGTGCTGAGCCTTCCAGAATTCAATGCCGTCATCCTCGCGGACCATCACAGCCTGCCCGAGTATCTTGCAAACGGCAGTCGCTATCTCGCCGTGATGAAGGCTGTGCACGGAGACAAGGCGCCAGCGGGGCTTCAGGGGCCCGCCATCCGCGACTGGCTCTTCGGCGAGCAGGTACGGGCCCTGCGTATGGCCATGCCGGCGAAAGATTAATTTTTTGAATCAGGCAGGAGGTTGCCCATAAATATCGAATTAACTAAAATATAAGAAAATACTGCTTCAAGAGGTGATCATCATGGCATATATCATTCCTTATGAATCCAAAGCGCCAAAGATCGATCCGAGCGTATTCCTGGCGCCGACGGCCGTCGTCTCTGGCGACGTCGAGATTGGCGCAGGGTCCAGCCTCTGGTTCGGTACGGTGGTCCGCGGGGACTTCCAGCCCATCCGCATCGGCAAGAATACGAACATCCAGGACAATGCGACCGTCCACGTGATGTGGGATGCGCCGACGGAGATTGGCGACGGCGTCATCATCGGCCACAACGCGCTGATCCACTGCCGCAAGATTGGCAGCAACACGCTCATCGGCATGGGATCCATCATCCTTGGCTACACGGAAATCGGGGAAAATGTCGTGATCGGCGCGGGCAGCATGATCACGCAGCACCGGAAGATTCCGTCGAATTCACTCGTTTTCGGCAATCCGGCGCAGATTATCCGCGCGCTGCGTGACGATGAGATCGAAGCGCTGAAGAAATCCGCCTTGAGTTACAGCGAGGTGGCCAATCACTATCGGGCAGAAAAATTATAAGGGGATATCGATTCATGGAAAAAACACTTGTACTCATTAAACCAGATGCCTTTGACAAACATTACAGCGGTGATATCATCAAGCGCTACGAGCAGGAAGGCTTCCGCATTGTGGCGATGAAGCTCCTCAAGATGGATGAGCGCCTCGCGTCCATCCACTATGCCGAGCATATCGGCCGCCCGTATTACAAGGACCTCGTGGGCTTTATGACGTCGGGCCCGCTCATTGCGATGGTGCTTGAGGGCGAGAACGCGATTGCGCGCGTGCGCGAGATCAACGGCAAGACGAATCCGGCGGAGGCCGCCGAGGGCACGATCCGCAAGCAGTTTGCTGCTTCGGGCCGCCGCAACGCCGTGCATGCCTCGGACAGTCCGGCGAGCGCGAAGCGCGAGATTTCAATCTTCTTCAGCGAATGCGAGATTTACGATGGCACGTATGAGATCATGGACTGAGGCAAGTGTTTCACTCTTTTTTGAAAGGGAGTATGCAAATGTCGATTACAACGAAGACCGGCGACAAGGGGCAGACGAGCCTGTTCACGGGCGAGCGCGTCGAGAAGGGCTGCCTGCGCGTCGAGACGTACGGCACCATCGATGAGCTCGATTCGGTGCTGGCCATGGCCCGCGCGTTCGTCACGAAGGACGAGGTGCGCGAGCGCATCCACGAACTCCAGAAGACGCTGAGCCGCCTCATGGCCGATTACGCGAGCCTCGGCAGAGAGCCGCGCATCACGATGGAGGAGGTCCGGGCGATGGAAGACGATATGGCAGCCATCGAGGAGGACCTGCCTGAGATGACCGCATTCATCGTGCCGGGCGATACGCAAGGCGGCGCGATGCTCGACCATGCGCGCACGATTGCGCGCCGCGCCGAGCGCTGCAGCTGCCGGCTCGCCAAAGAGGAGCCAGTGGCCGAGAGCGACCGCCTCTTCCTCAACCGCGTGTCGGACTACTGCTTCCTGCTCATGCGCCTCGAGGAAGATGTCTACGCGGACAGCGATGACGAATGAGGGGCGCGGCCTGACCGCACGCCGGCAGTGCCGTACCTGTCACTGAAAAATCCCGCAGCCAGCCGGATAAAACGACTGGCTGCGGGATTTTTTGTGGTTTCTTGCAGGATTCTACCTGTATTCAGAGAATAAAGAATATATAAACTACGAATCCGAGGGGATTTTATGATACAGGAGGGATTGTCGATGAAATCATACAAGAGCACGAACTTACGCAATGTCGCGGTGATCGGTCATGGCAAGACGGGCAAGACGAGCCTGCTCGATGCCTGCCTCTTTAATGTCGGCGCAGCCAAGCGCCTCGGCAGTGTCGAGGACAAGACGAGTCTGCTCGATCATGAGCCGGAAGAGACGAAGCGCGGCATGACCATCAATATGAAGCTGGCCGCCTGCGAATGGCGTGACTATAAACTGAATTTCATCGATACGCCGGGGTATCCCGACTTTGTGGGCGATGTCAAGGGTGCTCTGCGCGCCGCTGACAGCGCACTCATCGTGATCTCGGCGCCGTCCGGCATCGAGGTCGAGACGGAAAAGGTCTGGCAGTACGCCGCCGACGAGGAGCTGCCGCGCGCGTTCTTCATCAACAAGATGGACCGCGAGCACGCCGATTTCCAGCAGGTCGTCGAGGAACTGCGCGTGCGCTTCGGCAGCGGCGTCGTGCCGGTCCAGCTGCCCATCGGCCAGGAAGCGGCCTTTCAGGGCGTCGTCGACCTGCTGGCCCTGCACATGAAGATCGTCACGCACGACGATGAGGACCTCATCGCCGACATCCCCGAGTACATTGAGGCGGATGTCGAGGCCGCGCGCCAGCAGCTCATCGAGTCCGTCGCGGAATTCAACAACGAATTGCTCGAGAAGTACATCGAAGGCAAGGAAATCACGGAGGTCGAGGTTACGGCGGCCCTCATCGAGGGCATCCAGGCCGGCAAAATCTTCCCGGTCTTCTGCGGCGCGGCCAAGGCCAATATCGGCGTCAAGAAGCTCATGAACGGCATTGTCGAGTATATGCCGACGCCGTACTTCAAGGTGGCAATCGGCACGGACCCGAAGGGCGGCGACCTCAAGGAACGCCATACGGAGGATGCGTTCTCGGCACAGGTCTTCAAGACATTCGTCGATCCCTTCGTCGGGCGCCTGAGCCTGCTGCGCATTCTTTCGGGCACGATGCGCGGCGATGCGTCGTATTATCATCCGAACCGCGACAACATGGAGCGCGTCGGCACGATCTTCACGATGCAGGGCAAGCGGCAGGAGAATCTTGCGCAGGCCGAGGCCGGTGACATCGTCGGCACGACGAAGCTGCAGTCCGTCAGGACGGGTGATACACTCTGCGACGCACAGGACGCCATCCTCTACGAGGCTGTTCCTTACCCCGAGCCGATGCTCGAGATGGCCGTGACGGCGAAGAAGAAGGGCGACGAGGACAAGGTCTTCGCAGCACTTGCCAAGCAGCAGGATGAGGACCCGACGATCTCGCTGCGCAAGAACCCGGCGACGGGCGAAACGCTTCTGAAAGGCATCGGCGAGGTGCACCTCGAGATCCTCGCCGACAAACTCCAGAGAAAGTTCGGCGTGGAGCTGCATCTCAAGAAGCCGCGCGTCGCGTACCGCGAGACAATCCGCAAGAGCGTCAAGGTCCAGGGCAAGCACAAGAAACAGAGCGGCGGCCACGGCCAGTACGGCGATGTCTGGCTCGAGATCAGTCCGCTCACGGCTGGCAGTGGCAATGAATTCACCGAGACGATCTTTGGCGGCAGCGTGCCGCGCCAGTACATCCCGGCTGTCGAGAAGGGCACGGCGGAGACGCTGGCCGCAGGCGTGCTCGCGGGCTATCCCGTCGTCGACGTCAAGGTCAATCTCTACGACGGTTCCTACCATCCGGTCGATTCGTCAGAGGCGGCGTTCAAGACGGCGACGGCCATCGCCATCCGCAAGGGCATCATGGAGGCCGACCCCATCCTGCTCGAGCCCATCGACATCATCACGATTGTCGCGCCGGAATACTACATGGGCGACATCATGGGCAAGCTCAACAGCAAGCGCGCCCGCATCCAGGGCATCGACAGCCGCGGCAAGGATATGGGCGAGGTCAAGGCCCAGATCCCCGAGGCCGAGCTCTACCGCTTCGCGACGGACCTGCGCTCGCTGACGCAGGGGCGCGGCCGCTATGAGCTGACGTTCTCGCATTACGAGGCCGTGCCCGAGAAGGACGCAGCGGCCATCATCGCCGAGAGTCAGCAGCGTGCCAAAGAATAAGTCAGAGAATATCAACGCCCGCAGCACGGTCATGGTCACGTGCTGCGGGCGTTTTGTGCGCTGCCGTCGCGTACGGGAGGTTGCAAAAAAAGAGGGATGATGGTAGTATGTAGAAAGTATGGCGCGTTTGCCATAAAATCTTAATAGAAAAGAGACTGACAAAATGGTTACATGGAAAAAGATTTGTGCGGGCATGCTCAGCGCTGCCCTGATCACGGGTGCTGCCGCGACGACGTTTGCCGCAGAGGAGCAGTCCGATAAAACGGTTACGCTCTACAATCAGCCGGGTGCTCCGCTGCCCGAGGCTCCGAAGGCTGCCACGACGACGGCCGCCGCGGTGCCGGCTGCGGCGAAGACGGCTGCGGCTGAGGCGCCGCAGAAGGTCGAGCTTGCCGACAAGCTCGTCATCAACCTTGCCGCCCGCTCGCTGGCCGCTGTCCGCGACAACAAGAAGGTAGCGCTCTATCCGATTGGCCCGGGCAAGACGTCGACGCCGACGCCGACGGGCTACTACAAGGTCATCAACAAGGAAGTCAACCCGACCTGGACGGACCCGGGCGATCCGGCCAACTCCATCCCGTCGGGTCCGAACAATCCGCTCGGCTACCGCTGGATCGGCATCGGCGGCAACTACGGCATCCACGGCACGAACCATCCGGATTCCGTTGGCCACTATGTATCGAACGGCTGCATCCGCATGCATGAGGAAGACGTCGAGAAGGTCTTCGACATGGTCGAAGTCGGCACGCCCGTTGAGATCACGTATAACCGCATTGTCGTCGAGAAAACGCCGGACAACCAGGTCGCTTACTACGTCTATCCGGACGGCTACGGCTGGCAGAATGTCACGGCCTCGGACGTCGAGAAATGGCTCGCTGGCTACGGTGTGGCTGATTTCGTCAACGATGCCGATGTCGAGCAGAAGGTCGCCGCTTCCGACGGCAACCCGAATTACGTCGCCAAGGTCTATCCGCTGTTCGTCAACGGCACGAAGCTCAAGGGCAAGGCCGTCGTACAGGACGATATCGTCTACCTGCCGGCCGTTGAGCTCGCACAGGCCGTGAAAGTCTCGCTCGGCTGGAAGCCGGAGGAGAAGGTCTTTCTGAGCACGTACGGCCAGGCCGTCGGCTATCAGAAGAAGGATACGCTTTACTGCAATTCCGATGATATCGGCACGCTCTATCACCTCGATGGCGGCCTCGACAAGAATGGCCAGTACGTCCTGAAGAACCAGTCTGCCGCCAAGACGGAGACGGCTGTGAAGGACACGGCTGCCGCTGCTGAGACGAAGGCTGAGAGCACGGTCAAGGCTGCTGAGACCAAGGCCGAGGCAAAGGCTGAGACGGCTGCCAAGACGGCCGTAGACAAGACTCAGGCAAAGTAAAAAGAGACGCATTCTTTTCTCCCGGTTCCGGCCTGGCGCATGTCAAGACGGGCCGGGAGATTTGTGTCATATCAACGGCATGAAGCGAATGGAACAGACAGAACAAGTCAATGGACAGGAAGGAACGGTGTGACCATATGGAGCAGGTGCAGGATAAGCAGCAGGCAAAAAAGGAGCGCTTTGTGGTGCTCGACGGCAGCAGCCTGATTTTCCGCGCGTTTTACGCCCTGCCGCCCTTGAGCGATGCGGCGGGCCAGCCGACGAATGCCATCTTCGGCTTTTCCAACATGCTGACAAAGCTCATTGCCGACTTGCAGCCCGACCTCATGGTGCTCGCATTCGACAAGAGCCGCCAGACATTCCGCACGGAACGGTTTGCCGATTACAAGGGCACGCGCGACAAGACGCCCGAGGAACTCTTGTCGCAGTTCCCGCTGCTGCGCGAGTTTGCCGCGGGCATGGGCATCCCGTTCCTCGAGAAGGACCGCTATGAGGCCGATGACATCATCGGCACGCTGGCGGTGCAGGCGGCGGAGAAGGATTACGACGTCATGGTCATCACGGGGGACCGCGACGCCCTGCAGCTCGTGCGGCCGAATCTGCGCGTGATGCTCACGAAGAAGGGCATCTCGGAGCTCAAGGAGTACGATGAAGCGGCCTTTACCGAGGAATACGGCTTTGCGCCGCTCGGGCTCATTGACCTCAAGGGCCTCATGGGCGATACGTCGGACAACATCCCGGGCATCCCGGGCGTCGGCCCGAAGACGGCCACGAAGCTGCTGCTGGCCTACGGCTCGCTCGAGGGCGTGCTCGCGCATGCAGAGGAAGTCTCGGGCAAGAAGCTCAAGGAGCGCCTGCTGACGTACGGCGAACAGGCGAGACTTTCCAAGGAGCTCGCGACTATTGAGCTTCATGTGCCGGAGCTCACATTCGAGCCCGAGCAGTGCCGGATGCAGCCGGATCTTGCCAAGCTGCGCGCATTCTGCGACAGCCACAACTTAAAGGCCGTCTGGACGAATGTAGAGCGGCTTTACGGCAAGGCTGAGGGCGCTTCTTCACCTGCGGTTCCCTCCTCAGGCGAGCCCATTGCGCTTGCGGCTGACGAGTGGTCTAAAGAGGACGTGGAAGAAAAGCTCACCGGCGCTTCGTATCTTGCCGTCTCGGGCATCTTTGCAGGCAAGGCCCCGTTTGAAACGCTGACGGGGCTTGCCATAGCGTCGCCGGAAGGCGGCCAGGGCTTCGTGCCGGCGGATGCTGCGGCCTTCCAAGAGCTCTCCCGGCGGCTGGAGCGGGCAAAGCAGCCCGTCTGCCTGCTGGGGCTCAAGCGCTATTACCATGCGGGCCTCGCGGCCGGGAACCATTTCGCGGATGCTGAGCTGGCGGCGTATCTTCTCGATCCCGAGCGCTCGCAGTATGCACTGCCGGAGCTCGTGCAGAAATACCTGCCGGGCGTCGCCGTGCCTGCCTCCTTTGCCGATGCGCGCGAGCAGGCGGTTTGGGAGGCCGCAGCGCTTTTGCGGCTCTATCCCGTGATTTGGGCGCGCCTTGAGGAGGAGGGCATGCGGTCCTTGCTCGAGGAGATTGAGCTGCCGCTCGTTGAGGTGCTCGCTGCCATGGAGCAGAACGGCGTTTTCGTCAACCGCAGCCATCTCGCCGCAAAGACGGCGGAGGTCGGCGAGAAGCTCGCCGTCATCCAGCAGGAGATTTACCATACGACGGGACTGGAATTCAATCTCAATTCACCGAAGCAGCTCGGTGTCGTGCTGTTTGAAGAGCTCGGGCTGCCGGCCATCAAGAAGACGAAGACGGGCTATTCGACGAATGCGGAGGTGCTGGCTGAGCTGCGCGGCGAGCATCCCGTCGTCGATGAGGTGCTGTCGTACCGCCTCTGGAGCAAGCTCAAGTCGACGTATCTCGACGGCATCGGGGAGCTCATCCATGAGGATACGGGCCGCGTCCACACGAGCTTCAATCAGACGGTGACGGCGACGGGCCGCCTCTCAAGCTCCGATCCGAATCTGCAGAACATCCCCGTGCGCACGGAGGAGGGACGCACGATCCGCGCGCTGTTCGAGCCGGGCCCGGGCTATGATTGCCTGTTGTCGGCCGATTATTCGCAGATTGAATTGCGGCTGCTCGCGCACATGTCGGGGGATGAGAATCTCATCGATGCGTTCTGCCGCAATCAGGATATCCATGCACGCACGGCTGCGGAAGTTTTCGGGCTGCCGCTCGATGAGGTGACGCCGGAGTTCCGCCGCCGGGCCAAGGCCGTTAATTTCGGCATTGTCTACGGCATCAGCGATTACGGCCTTGCGCGCGATCTGCATATTCCGCGCAAGGAGGCGGGCGCGTATATTACGCGTTACTTTGAGCGCTATCCGGGTGTGCGCCGCTTCATGGATCAGATGGTGGCGGATGCGCACGCCAAGGGGTATGTGACGACGATGTTCGGCCGCCGCCGCGATCTGCCGGCCATCAAGAGCCGCAATTTCAATCAACGGATGCTCGCGGAGCGCATGGCGATGAATTCGCCGATCCAGGGCAGTGCGGCCGACATCATCAAGCTCGCGATGATCGCCGCGTACCGCCGGCTGCGCGAGGCAGGGCTCAAGAGCCGTATCCTGCTGCAGGTTCACGATGAGCTGGTGCTCGAGGTGACGGAGCAGGAGCGCGCCGAGGTGGAGGCAATCCTGCACGAGACGATGGAGCATGTGGCAGAGCTCCGTGTGCCGCTCCTGGTCGATGTACACTGGGGCAAGGACTGGGCCGCGGCAAAATGAGCGCAGAAGGCGCTGCGAAATGTATTCCGGCTTCAGTGCGCAGCTGAATGTGAAAGGCGGGGACGAGGGAGCAACGCTGCGCGAAGTCGGCTGGCTAAAGGGATTTTTTCCTTTTCAACAAAGCCCGACGAACATGTGAAACGCGCGCTGCTTGAACGACGCATGTTCGTCAGGAAGCTGGCAAGGAAAAAATCCCTCCGCTCGGGCTAACAGAGAACGTAGCAAAATGCGCAGCCTTCCCCGCGCACGGGCGCGAAGCGCGGGATGCCGGGGGCATCCCTGGAGAAGGTGGCCCGAAGGGCCGGAAGAGGTCCATGAATGAAGGTTTTGTGTATGACCAAAGTGCTGCGGAATGTATTCCGGCTTCAGCGCACAGCTGAATGTGACCCAACATGCTGCGAACAGCAAAGGAGCTTCGCCGCCTGCCGCGGCGTTCTGACATCCGGTGCGAAGATATGGATGTGTTGGGCCCCAGCCCTGCGGGCAGTCGCTGCGCGCCTCCAGGCGGAATACATCCCTCCGCTCGGGCTAACAACCAATGTAGCAAAATTTGCAGCCTTCCCTGCGCACGGGCGCGAAGCGCGGGATGCCGGGGGCATCCCCGGAGAAGGTGGCCCGAAGGGACGGAAGAGGTCCTTGGACAAGATTGGTACATTTCCGCGGAAAGGCGTTGCGGGATGTGTGCCAACTTTGTATAATAGATACGTAATTTATGAGGTGGACGAGAGGAGTGAACGGTATGCCGGAACTGCCGGAGGTGGAAACGATACGGACGTACCTCGACCGTGTGCTGGCCGGGCAGTGCATCGCAAAGACGCAGGTGCTGCTGCCACGGCAGATCGCGTATCCTGCGGCGCAGGAGTTTGCCGCACGCCTGCAGGGGGCAGAGATCCTTCGCGTCCTGAGGCGCGGCAAGTATTTGCTCCTTGAATTGCCGGCGGATTTGACGCTGGTCGTTCATCTGCGCATGACGGGCAGTCTCGTCTATGAGCCGGGGAATTTCGTGCCCGACGCGCATACGCGCGTCATCTTTTCCCTGTCCTCCGGCCATGCTTTGGTGTTCCGTGACACGCGGACGTTCGGGCGGCTCTATGCGCTTTATCCGCATGAGCTTGCTGAGGCGAAGGGGCTCGTGACGCTCGGGCCGGAGCCTTTGACGCCGCCTTTTACGGCCGGGGCCTTGTCAGGGCGCGCCAAGCGGACCGCGATGCCCGTGAAGACCTTCCTGCTTGATCAGAAGCGCGTGGCAGGGCTCGGCAATATCTATGCCGATGAGGCGCTCTTCGTGGCCGGGCTGCACCCGCTGCGCCGTGCTTCTTCGCTCACCGGTGCGGAATGGCAGCGCTTGAAGGAAGCCGTGGAGGCGGTCCTGCGCGACGGCATTGCCGACGGCGGCACGACGTTTCGCGATTACCGCAATGGCGCAGGCGGCCATGGACATCATCAGGAACATCTTTGGGTTTACAACCGGGAAGGGCAGCCATGCCGGCGCTGCGGCACCCCCGTCGAGAAGATCGTGGTGGGCGGCCGCGGCACGCATTTCTGCCCGCACTGCCAGCTGGAGGCGAAGTCATGAAGATCATCGGTCTGACGGGCGGCATCGCCTGCGGCAAGAGTACGGCGGCGGCCATTCTCAGGGAGCTCGGGGCCGCTCACATCGATGCCGACGCCATCACGCATGAGCTGCAGCAGCCGGGAGGAGCTCTCTACGAGGGCTTCGTGCGCCATTTCGGGCCGCGCGTGCTGCAGGCAGACGGCAGCCTTGACCGGCCGGCCATCGGGCGCCTGGTCTTTGCCGATACGGCGGACCCCGCAGAACGCCGCTGGCTCGATGCCTTTACGCATCCCGTCATCCTGCGGGCCGTTAGGGATCGCCTGGAGCGGGCCAGAGCGTCCCGGCCGCCCGCAGTACTGCTCGATGTGCCGCTGCTTTTTGAAGCGGGCTGGGACAGGCTCGCCGATGAGACGTGGCTCCTCGCTCTGCCGCACGAGATCCAAGTGCAGCGGCTCGTGGCGCGCAACGGTTACAGCCGGGAGGAGGCCGAGGCACGCATCGCCGCGCAGATGCCGCTTGACGAGAAGCGGCGTCGTGCGACGGTCGTCATCGACAACAGCGGCACGGAAGAAGATTTAAGAGCGGCCTTATGCCGCCTATGGAGGGACCGAATTGATGCCACTTGAACAAGAGCAGGAGGCGGGACACCGGCACCGCCGCTTTGCCTTCTGGGGAGGCGGCCTCGTGCTGGCCCTGGTCTTTGCCGCCTGCATCGCCTTTTTCTCAGAGCCGTTCCAGCGCAATTACCTCTATCCGTTCCCGTATCGCAGTCTGGTTGATACGTATGCGGCGCGCTACCAGGTGGACCCGCATCTCGCGGCAGCCGTCATCAAGACGGAGAGCAAATTCCAGAATGAGGTTCATTCGCACCGGGGGGCCATCGGCCTCATGCAGCTCATGCCGGATACGGCCTCGTGGATTGCCGGACAGCTCGACGATCCCTCATATTCCACGGATGCCCTGCATGATCCCGAGCGCAACATCCGCTACGGCATCTGGTACCTGCATTCGCTGCAGCAGGAGTTTGGCGGCAACGACATCCTCGCGCTAGCAGCCTACAACGCGGGACGCGGCAATGTGCAGGAGTGGATCTCAGCATACGGCTGGCCGAAGGATTTCTCGGACATCGATGCGATTCCCTATCAGGAGACGCGCGAATATGTCAAGCGCGTCCTCATGAACGAAAGAAAATATCAGGAACTCTACCCTTAATCACCGAAGACGACGGAATATCCGCTCGTCTTCTTCTTTCTATTTTCGGCAAAATGCCATATAATGATAGACAGTGTAAAATGACTCGAAAGGATGGCAGATTTCATGCAGAAGTATCGGATTGTGCCCAGTCAGGACAACATGTTCTGGCAGCTCATTCAGGGCATGCGGCTCACGGATGAGCAGAAGGAGCTCTTGAAGGCCTGCACCATCCGTCACGTGGAGGTTTCGCCGCATACGAGCACCTGGGAGATCGCGCTGACGTCGCAGCTGCTGATTGCCGATGACCTCCTGCAGGAGGCGGCACGTCAGATTGAGAAGAAGTGTCAGCTGAAAAAGGTCATCTTCTATCAGGATGTCGTCAATGTGGAGGATGCCGTCAGCAAGATATGGCCGAAGCTCGTCTATGAGACGGCGGAGGGCAATCCGACGGTTTACGAGCTCCTGAAGCGCTCGAAGTACACGGTGGACGGCAGTCACATCCTCATCGATGTGCCGGGCGAACTCGGCGGCGAGATCATGCGCGCCCATGCCGTGACGCATGTCATGGGGCAGATTGTCGAGCGCATGCTCGGCTACCGCTGCCGCATCGAATGCAACGCGAGCGAGGAAGTCCTGCAGAATCTCGAGGTGGACGATTGCTTCAACACGCGGGAATACCGCGAGGCCGTGCGCAAGGAGCGCGCGCACAGTGCACAGGGAAAAGAGGCCGCTTCCGCAACGTCTGCACCGCAGACCGCAACGGCTGCACCGGCTGCGAAGAAGACCGCGCCTGCCGCGAAGAAGGCTGCGGCAAAATCGCACCGCAAGGACGCGCGTGGGCCTGTCATCATCCAGAGTGCGGGCAGCCTGGTCTTTGGCCGCGGCGTCATGGGCGAGGTCCGGAAGATCGACGAGCTCGAGGGCGAGATGAAGAACGTCATCCTCGAGGGCACGATCGGCGAGGGCCCGGGCTCCGGACTCAAGACCATCGAGTTCAAGACGGGCACGAAGCTCTTGACGTTCTGCCTTGCCGACGATACGAACGGCATCGCCTGCAAGAAATTCTTCAAGACGAAGCGCGGCCGGAACGCCGAGCCCGAGGATTACGATGCCATCATGGGCCAGCTCAAGGAGGGCATGAGCGTGCGCGTGCGCGGCTCCGTCCGCTTCGATACGTACATGAATGAGTACGTGCTCTTCGTGGACAGCCTGGCGAAGAAGGAGGCCAAGCTGCGCGAGGACCATGCCGAGGTCAAGCGCGTCGAGCTGCACGCGCATACAACGATGAGCAGCATGGACGCCGTCGTCTCGGTCAAGGACCTCATCAAGACGGCAGACCGCTGGGGCTGGCCGGCTGTGGCCGTCACGGACCACGGCGTCGTGCAGGCGTTCCCGGATGCCGCCAAGGCCCTCAAGGACTGCAAGACGGACATCAAGGTCATCTACGGCATGGAGGGCTACCTCGTGCAGGAGGACTACGAGCAGAAGCGCGCAAACCACATCATCTTCCTCGCGAAGAATCCGAATGGCCTGCGCAATCTCTACCAGATGGTATCGCTTGCCCACCTCAAGTACTTCCACCGCCAGCCGCGCCTGCCGAAGCGTATCATCGAGGAGTACCGCGACGGCCTGCTCATCGGCTCGGCCTGCGAGGCCGGCGAGCTCATCCGCGCCATCGAGGAACGCCAGACGGACGAAGAACTCCTGAAGATTGCGGATTTCTACGATTACCTCGAGATCCAGCCCATCCACAACAACGACTTCCTCAAGCGCAGCGACAAGTACCCCGACATCCGGACGGATGATGACCTCATCCGGATTAACCTCAAAATCGCCGAGCTCGCGAAAAAGCTCGGCAAACCGCTCGTCGCGACCTGCGATGTGCATTTTCTCAATCCCGAAGATAAGATTTACCGTGCCATTCTCATGAAGGGCAAGGGCTTTGACGATGCTGAGCTGCAGCCGCCGCTCTATTTGCGCACGACGGAGGAGATGCTCGCGGAGTTTTCGTATCTCGGCGAGGAGGCCGCCTACGAGGCCGTCGTCACGAATCCGCGCAGAATCGCCGAGCAGATCGAGCGCTTCAAGCCGATTCCGGACGACCTCTATTCGCCGCAGATTCCGGGCGCCGATGAGGAGATCCGCTCGATGTCGTACAAGAAAGCTCGCGAACTCTACGGCGAGAATCTGCCGAAGATCGTCGAGGACCGCCTGCAGCAGGAGCTCAAGCCCATCATCGGGCACGGTTTCTCCGTGCTTTATCTCATCGCGCAGCGCCTCGTCAAGAAGTCGAATGACGACGGCTATCTCGTCGGTTCACGTGGTTCCGTCGGCTCGTCCTTCATCGCGACGATGACGGGCATCACCGAGGTCAACCCGCTGCCGCCGCACTGGCGCTGCCCGCACTGCCAGTACAGCAAGTTCATCACGGACGGCTCTTATGGCTGCGGCTACGACCTTCCCGACAAGGTCTGCCCGGTCTGCGGCACGCCGCTCGTCAAGGACGGCCACGACATCCCGTTTGCCGTCTTCCTGGGCTTCGACGGCGACAAGGTCCCGGATATCGACCTGAACTTCTCGGGCACGTACCAGCCTGTCGCGCACAAGTACACCGAAGTGCTCTTCGGCAAGGACAACGTCTACCGTGCGGGCTCCATCCAGACCGTCGCCGACAAGACGGCGTTTGGCTACGTCAAGAAATTCTTCGAGGAGAAGGGTGTCAAGAAGCATCTTTCCTACATTGACAAGCTCGCGCACGGCTGCATGGGCGTCAAATCGACGACGGGCCAGCATCCTGCCGGCATCATGGTCGTGCCGCGCAACATGGACGTGCATTTCTTTACGCCGATCCAGCATCCGGCCAACGACATGAACTGCGGCACGATCACGACGCATTTCGATTACCATTCGATCAGCAGCCGCCTCGTCAAGCTCGATATCCTCGGACACGATGACCCGACGGTCATCAAGATGCTCGAGGACCTCACGCACCGCGACCCGAAGACGATCCCGTTTGACGACAAGGCCACGATGTCCATCTTCAATTCCACCGATGCCCTCGGCGTCACGCCAGAGGAGCTCGGCGCGACGAGCGGCACGTTCGGCATCCCCGAGTTCCGCACGCCGTTCACGCGCCAGATGATCGACGATACGCAGCCCGATGTGTTCTCGGACCTCGTGCGCATATCAGGCTTCTCGCACGGCACGGACGTCTGGCTCGGCAACGCGCAGGACCTCATAAGGAGCGGCCAGTGCACGATCAAGAACGCCATCTCAGCGCGCGATGACATCATGATGTACCTCATTCACAACGGCATCGACCCGCTGCTCTCCTTCAAGACGATGGAGAAGGTCCGCAAGGGCAAGGGTATCGCGTCGGATGTTGTCGAGACCCTGCGCAAGGGCGGCATCCCCGAGTGGTTCATCGAGTCGTGCCAGAAGATCAAATACCTCTTCCCGCGCGCGCATGCGACGGCCTACGTCATGATGGCCTACCGCATCGCCTTCTGCAAGGTGCATTACCCGCTCGCGTATTACGCCGCGTATTTCTCAATCCGTGCCGCCGAATTCGACGCCAACGTCGTGGCGCGCGGCAAGGATTACGTCGGTCAGCAGATCGCCGAGCTCGAGGCGATTGCCAAAGAGAAGAAGCTTGACGCGAAGCAGAATGCGACGCTCATCGTCCTGCAGCTGGCCTGGGAGCTCTACCTGCGCGGTTTTGGCTGCGAGTACGTCGACCTCTACCGCTCGGATGCCGAGAAATTCATCATCCTTGAGAATTCCCTGCTGCCGCCGCTCGCCTCGCTGTCGGGCATGGGCACAAAGGCGGCTCAGAGCATCGTCGAGGCGCGCAAGGACGGCATGTTTACCTCCATCGAGGACCTGCGCCGCCGTTCGGGTATCTCAAAGACCAACATCGAGATCCTGCGCCAGCACGGCTGCCTCGACGGCATGAGCGAGAGCGACCAGATCGCCCTCTTTGTCTGAACCGGCACGGGAAGATGAAAATACTTTTAAGGAAGCATTTACAAGACTTTTGTTTTATGCTATCATGAAATGGTTAATTAATTTAAGTGTGTTTAGTAGAGAGTGGGCTGTGAGCCCACTCTTTAATCTTATGTGCTGATGCAAGAAGGGCTGGCACACGGGAAAGAACAAGCGAATCACTTGGGGGTGGATGTTATGGCAAAACAACAGATTGAAGATGCTGTGGAGGCAATCGTGCAGGACCTCCTGGCCGGCCAGGACGTGATTGAACTGGTCGACGTGGAATACGTCAAGGAGCACGACTGGTACCTGCGCGTATACATTGACAAGCCGGGCGGCATCGATATCGAGGATTGCCAGGACCTCAGCGAAAAGCTCGAGGCCGAACTGGACAAGCGCAATGTCATTGCCGACAGCTATATCCTGGAGGTTTCATCCCCGGGTATCGACCGCGTGCTGCGCAAGCCGCGCGACTTCGTGCGTGAAGAGGGCAAGGCCGTCGACATCACGCTGTTCGCACCGCGCGATGGCAAGAAGAGCCTCACGGGCGTCCTGACGGGCTTCGACGGGGAGAACCTCGAGCTCGACGGCACGGAAAAGCTGCCGCTCAAGGATGCTGCACAGGTGCGCCTGCACATTGATTTTTGATCATACTGGGGGCCAGGCCCCCTTTTATTGGGAGGATATGTATTTTGGCAAGAAAGACGACGAAGGTAAAAGACAATGGTCAGGAATTCCTGACGACGCTGCGGGAGCTCGGCAAGGAGAAGGGCATCGAGGAAGAGGTCCTGTTCGAGGCCATCGAGGCCGCGCTGATCTCCGCGTACAAGCGCAATTTCGGCTCAGCGCAGAATGTCCGCGTCACCCTTTCCCGCGAGACGGGTCATTACCATGTCTATGCGATCAAGACGGTGGTCGAGGATCCCGAGGATGAGATCACGGAGATTTCGCTCGCTCAGGCCCGCACGATCAAGCCGGACTATGAGGTCGGCGACGTCATCGAGATCGAGGTGACGCCGGCAAATTTCGGCCGCATCGCCGCGCAGACGGCCAAGCAGGTCGTCGTGCAGCGCATCCGCGAGGCCGAGCGCGGCATCATCTACGAGGAGTTCATGAGCCGCGAGGGCGACATCCTGACAGGCCTCGTGCAGCGTGTTGAGAATCACAACGTCTACATTGACCTCGGCAAGACGGAAGCCGTGCTGACGCCGGCCGAGCAGATCCCGGGCGAGACGTACAACTACGGCGACCGCATCAAGGCGTATGTCGTCGAGGTCAAGAAGACGAACAAGGGCCCGCAGATCGTCGTATCGCGCACGCATCCGGGCCTTCTCAAGCGCCTCTTCGAACTCGAGGTGCCGGAGATCCACGAGGGCATCGTCGAGATCAAATCCGTGGCGCGCGAGCCGGGCAACCGATCGAAAATCGCCGTTTACTCCGCTGAACCGTCGGTTGATCCGGTCGGTTCGTGCGTCGGCCATCGCGGCATGCGCGTGCAGGGCATCGTCGATGAGCTCGGCAGCGAGAAGATCGATATCGTCAAGTGGAACGCCGATCCCGCCAAGTTCATCGCCAATGCGCTGAGCCCGGCCAAGGTCGTTTCCGTGGCCGTCAATGAGGCGGAGAAAGTCTCCCGCGTCGTGGTCCCCGACTACCAGCTGTCGCTGGCCATCGGCAAGGAAGGTCAGAACGCGCGCCTTGCTGCCAAGCTCACGGGCTGGAAGATCGACATCAAGAGCGAATCCCAGGCCGCTGACGAAGTGCTCGACGAGAACATGAATGAGGTCGAGGTCACAGGCGAGGAGTCCTTCACGGCAGAGGTTGAGCCATGAAAGTGAAGAAGATCCCGCAGCGGATGTGCCTCGGCTGCCAGACGAGCCGTCCCAAGAAGGAGCTTGTGCGCATCGTGCGCAGCCCCGAAGGCGAATTCTCCGTGGATTTCACGGGCAAGAAGCCGGGACGCGGGGCCTATATCTGCAACAATCCGGAATGCCTGGCCAAGGCGAAGAAGAGCCACGGTCTCGAGCGTTCCTTCAAATCGCCGGTCGATGCCGCCGTTTACGAGCTCCTGGAGCGCGAACTCCAGGCGCATGCGAGCGAGGAATGACCATGGCGATGGATAAGACACAGCGCATCACGAACCTTTTGAGCATGGCGCAGCGGGCCGGACGCATCGTCTCCGGCGCGTTTGCCACCGAAAAGGCCGTCAAGGAGCACAAGGCCTGCCTGCTGCTCGTGGCGGCGGATGCGTCAGAAGAAACAAAACGAAATTATCAGATCCTTGCAGATCGATATGCGATTCCGTATCAGGAGGTACTCACGAGGGAAGAACTCGGCGGGTGCCTCGGCAAAGCGTATCGTGCCGTCGCAGCCCTTCTCGATGAAGGCTTTGCGAAGAAACTGGGCACGCTGGTCGCTGATGGAGGAATCATGAAACAATAATCGGGGGTGGATTAATGTCCAAATACAGGGTTTATGAATTGGCAAAAGAATTCCATACAGACAGCAAAGTGATACTGGATATCCTGAAGCGCAACCATTTCAAGGCTGCCAACAACTTTTCCAGTGTCGGTGATGATGAGCGCAACGCAGTGAAGAATGCCTTTGCCGCCAGACATACGACGGACAAGAAGGCAGAGAAGGCACCAGCGGCGCCAAAACATGAGCCGGAGGCTAAGAACGTGAAGAGCAGCCAGGGACAACCACATCATAAGGACAATAAGGAAAAGGCCGCAGCACCGGCTGCCGGCAGCCATCGCGAGTCTTCGCACCGCGACAGCCAGAACCAGAATCAGAACCGCGGTGCCAAGGCGGCATCCGGCAATGGCGGCAATGGCGGCAGCCGCAGCGGCGGCAACAGCAATGGCCGCACGGGAAACAGCGCCGGCGGCAATAACCGCGGCGGCCGCAACGACCGGAACAGCCGCGGACGCCAGAATGAGCGCAACGACCGCGGCGGCCGCAACGACCGGAACAATCGCAACGGCCGCAATGACCGCCGCAACGGGCGCGGCCGCAACAACCGCCGCGGCAATGTCCAGCAGGCGCCGAAGGTCGAGATCGCACGTCCGAAGCACATCAAGCTGCCGGAGACGATTGCCGTCAAGGACCTCGCCTCGAAGATGAGCTACACGGCTGCTGAAGTCGTCAAGAAGCTCTTCATGATGGGCGTCATGGCGACAATCAACCAGGAAATCGACTTCGATACGGCGGCGCTCGTCGCGTCGGAATTCGGCGTGACCTGCGAGGAGCTGCCGCCTGATGTCGATCCGACGGAAATCCCGGAGATCGAAGATGATCCGAAATCCCTCAAGCTCCGTCCGCCTGTCGTCACGGTCATGGGCCATGTCGACCACGGCAAGACGTCGCTGCTCGACTGCATCCGCAACACGCACGTGCAGACGCACGAGGCCGGCGGCATCACGCAGCACATCGGTGCCTACCAAGTCAACTGCAAGGGCAAGAAGATCGTCTTCCTCGACACGCCGGGCCATGAGGCCTTCACGGCCATGCGTGCCCGCGGCGCCCAGATCACGGATATCGCGATCCTCGTCGTCGCCGCTGACGACGGCGTCATGCCGCAGACCATCGAGGCCATCCACCATGCGAAATCCGCTGATGTCCCCATCATCGTGGCCATCAACAAGATCGATAAGCCCGGCGCCAACCCGGACCGCGTGAAGCAGGAACTCATGGAGCAGGGCCTCGTGCCGGAGGAATACGGCGGAGACACGATCATGGTGCCGGTTTCTGCAAAGAAGCAGATCGGCATCGACGACCTCCTGGAGATGGTGCTGCTCGTCGCTGAGGTCAAGGAGCTCAAGGCCAACCCGAACCGCGACGCCCGCGGCGTCATCGTCGAGGCCAAGCTCGACAAGGGCCGCGGCCCGGTCGCAACCGTCCTCGTCCAGAACGGCACGCTGCGCATCGGCGATTCCGTCGTCTGCGGCACGACGTACGGCAAGGTCCGCGCGATGATCAACGACCGCGGCGAGAACGTCAAGAAGGCAGGCCCGTCCGTGCCGGTCGAGATCCTCGGCCTCAACGACGTGCCGGAAGCCGGCGATATCCTCGCAGCGCTCGAGGAGAAGCAGGCCCGCTCCATTGCCGAGGCCCGCATCGAGCGCAAGCGCAACAACCTCATCAAGAGCAAGAAGGTTTCGCTTGACGACCTCTTCCATCAGATCCAGGAAGGCGACATCAAGGACCTCAACATCGTCATCAAGGCCGATGTACAGGGCTCCGTCGAGGCACTCTCGAGCTCGCTCCTCAAGCTCAACAAGAACGATGAGGTCCGCGTCTCCATCGTCCATTCGGGCGTCGGTGCCGTCAACGAGTCCGATGTCATGCTGGCTTCGGCGTCGAATGCGCTGATCATCGCGTTCAACGTCCGTCCGGATGCCAATGCGCGCAAGCTCGCCGACACCGAGAACATCGATATCCGCACGTACCGCGTCATCTACGATGCCATCAACGACGTCAAGGATGCCATGAGCGGTATGCTCAAGCCGAAGTACAAGGAAGTCATCCAGGGCCGCGTCGAGATCCGTCAGGTCATGAAGTTCTCGAAGGCGCTCGTCGCCGGTTCTTACGTGCTCGAGGGCAAGATCTGCAACAACTCGAGGATCCGCATCATCCGCGACAACATCGAGATCTTCGACGGCGAGATCGATTCGCTGCGCCGCTTCAAGGATGAGGTCAAGGAAGTCAATGCCGGCTATGAGTGCGGCATCTCGATTGTCGATTTCCGCGACTTCAAGGAAGGCGACATCATCGAGGCCTACACGATGGAAGAGATCGCGACGACGATTGCCGAGGCCAACAAGGCTGCGGCCAAGAAGCGCGAGGAAGAAGCCAAGGCCAAGGCCAAGGCGGAGAAGAACGATTGATTTTCCCTGTCACGTGGCAGAAGCCGTACCATATATACCATACGAAAAAGCAGAGGAGGCGTAAGCTATGAGCCAGCTTCGGGTAGAGAAAGTCCAGGAGCTTATGAAGCAGGAGATCTCTGAGATCATCCTGCGCGAACTCAAGGACCCGCGCATCGGGTTCGTGACTGTGACATCCGTGGAGTGCACCGGAGATCTTCGCGAGGCGAAGATTTACGTGAGCCTCATGGGCAGTGAGAAACAGGTCAAGGATTGCTGGGCCGGGCTGCAGAGCTCCCTCGGATTCATCCGTCGGGAAATCGGCCAGCGCATCCGCCTGCGCTTCACGCCGGAAATCTCCTTCGCGCTCGACAAGTCGCTCGACTACAGCGCGCACATCCAGGAGCTGCTGCTGAAAATCCAGAAGGACGAGCAGCAGAAGGAGACGGTAGCACAGGAATCTCAGGCAGAATCCCAGGCAAAGGAAGACAATTGATATGAAACTGACATTGAGTGAAGCAGCAGCAATGCTGGCTCATGCCAACAAGGTGGTCATCACAGCCCACGAGAATCCCGACGGCGATGCCGTCGGCTCCTCGCTCGGGCTCATGCACATCCTGCACGGCATGGGCAAGGAAGCTGTTGTTCTGCTCGATGATGATATCCCGGCCATCTTCAAGGTGCTGCCGGGATATGATATTATTGGGAAACCGGAGGAGGGACAGGCATCCGTCGAGGCGGATCTCCTCGTTATCCTCGATACGGCCCCGAACCGCATCGGCCGCGTGCCGGAGGTCACGAAGGCCGGAACGGTCCTCAATATCGATCATCATCGCACGAACAACGGCGCAGCCGAATATACATATGTGGACGACACGCGGGCGGCGACGGCCGAAATCGTCTACGACCTTGCAAAGGAGCTCGGTGCCGTCTTTACGCGCGAGCCGGCCATGTGCATCTACACGGGGCTCGCGACGGATTCCGGATTCTTCCGGTTCTCGAACACGACGCCGCACACGATGCGCGCAGCCGCCGAGATGCTCGAATGCGGCGTGACGGCCAACGAGATTTCCGAGGCCCTTGAAGAGAAGCCGTATCAGGTCGTCAAGGACACGGCCGAGGCCGTGAACATGGCTGAGCGCTTCGCGGACGGGCGCGCCATCGGCATCTTCCTCGACGAAGCGACGACGGCACGCATGGAGGCTACCGAGGGCTTCATCGGCGCCATCCGCGTCGTCGAAGGCGTCGATGTGGCCGTCGTGCTCAAGGCGAAGGAAGAAAAGCTCTGCCGCGTCAGCATGCGCTCGAAGGGCGTGGACGTCAGCGCCATTGCGCTCTCGTTCGGCGGCGGCGGCCATATCCGCGCGGCCGGCTGCACGCTTTCTATGCCGTTTGCCGAGGCAAAGAAGACGATCTGTACGGCTATCGAGCAGGCCATTCGTGATCTTCAGCAGGCGGCCGTGCATAAGGCAGGCATGAGCGGGGAGGGTCACTGATGGACGGCTTTCTCAACATCCTGAAACCGCCCGGCATGTCCTCGCACGACGTCATCGGCGCCGTGCGCAAGGTGCTGCACATGAAGCGCGTCGGCCATGCCGGCACGCTCGACCCCGCGGCGGCCGGCGTCCTGCCAATCGCCGTCGGACAGGCCGCGCGGCTCATCGAATACCTGGAGCTTGCCGACAAGATGTACCGGGCGGAGCTGACCTTCGGCTTCGCGACGGACAGCGGCGACGACACGGGTGAAATCATCGACGAGGTGAAAGACTTCGCGATGCCTGCGCGCGAGGCCATCGGCGAGGTGCTTCGTTCCTTCACGGGACGCATCCGCCAGGTACCGCCCGCGCATTCAGCCATCAAGATCAACGGCCGGCGCGCCTGCGACCTTTTGCGCGCGGGCCGCGATGTCGAGATTCCCGCGCGCGAGGTCACGGTTCACGCCATCGGCCTGCTCGCGTATGAGCCCGAGAAGCGGCGCGTGCTCATCGATGTTTCGTGCTCGAAGGGCACGTACATCCGCAGCCTCTGCACCGATATCGGCGCGGCGCTCGGACTACCGGCGACCATGACCTTCCTCGTGCGCAGCCGTGTCGGCGACTTTTCGCTCGCCGACGCGCTGACGCTTGAAGAACTGGCCGCAAAGGGCGAGAGCGCACTGCTCGAACCCGCAGCGTATCTCAATCACCTCGAGCGCTACGACCTGGCGCCCGAGCGCGAGAAGGCATTTCGCAACGGGCTCGGCACAGGCGAGCGACGCCATGTGCCCGAGACGGACACGCTGCGCGTCTACAGCACGGGGCAGTTCCTCGGCATCGGCCGCTACGACCGCAAGCGCCAGGAAATCGTGCCGGCCAAGGTCATGAGCCGCTGAGCACGTCTCTCGCATCGTATCGAATCGTATCAGGAGGTTTCCATGCAAATTTATTCGCGGCTTACCGACCTCCGCGCGACGTATCCGCGCCTCGTCATTGCACTCGGCATGTTCGATGGGGTCCATATCGGCCATCAGAGCATCATCCGGCGGGCCGTGGAGCTCGCGCATGAGCAGGGCGGCAGGGCCATGGTCTTCACCTTCAGCAACCATCCGCTTTCGGTGCTTTCTCCGCGCGACCTGCCGCCGCAGATCGGCAGCAGTCTGCTGCGCAGCCGCCTCATCGCAGAGCTCGGCGTCGATATACTGATGGCCGTGCCCTTCACAAAGCAGCTCGCACAGCGCAGCCCCGAGGCCTTTCTCGCGATGCTGCGCGACTATTTCGCGCCGCGCTGCGTCGTGACGGGGCCAAATTACACATTCGGCAGCCGCGGCAAGGGCACGCACCGCATGCTCCTGCGCGATGCCGAAGCGTATGGCTTCGAGGCGGAGGTCTGCCCGGCCGTCCTTTTAGGCGGGCGCACGGTCAGCAGCACGCGCATCCGCGCCCTCTTGCAGCAGGGCAGGCTCGATGAGGCCCGTGCGTGCCTCGGCCGCCCGTTCACGGTGCTCGACCGCGTCATCCACGGCGAGTGCCGCGGCCGGACGCTGGGCTTCCCAACAGCCAATCTCGCCATCACCGACGCACAGGTCATGCTGCCGAACGGCGTCTACGCGACGCGCGTTCTTTACGGGGACGGCGAATACCTCGGCCTCGCCAACATCGGTGACAACCCGACGTTTGAGGGCTGCAACCGCCGGCTCGAGGTGCATCTCGAGGATTTTTCGGGTGACCTCTACGACAGGCTTCTCGAGGTTCAGTTCCTCGCCAAGATCCGCGAGGAGGAGAAGTTCGCGTCCGTCGACCAGCTCGTCCGCAAGATGCACGACGACCGCCGGCAGGCCCAAAAAATCTGGCAGCGCCGCTAAGCTTTTGCTTTACAAGGCGCCAAGCCATGTGATATACTATCTTAAGTGCCGAAAAGGCGCAGACCTCAGCCCAGATAGCGAAGAACTCCGACGTTTTCTTGGCTGATGGAGGTTTTACGAAAGACTAGGAGGAAAACAAACATGCTGACTCAGGAAGCAAAACAGGAAATCATGCAGAAGTATGCCGTTCACGAGGGTGACACGGGTTCGCCGGAAGTACAGATTGCTGTTCTCACGGCCCGTATCCAGTATCTGACGGAGCATCTGAAAGAGCACAAGAAGGATCATCATTCCCGTCGCGGTCTGCTGAAGATGGTCGGCCATCGCCGCCGTCTGCTCAGCTACCTCTATAAGACGGACATTGAGCGTTATCGTTCGATCATCGCGAAGCTCGGTCTGCGTTCCACGGTTGAGCGTTGATTGCTGGCAGGCGATCCTGAAGCGGAAAGCGGGAGCAATCCCGCTTTTTTTTCTGGCTGAAATGCCGGATTGGAAAGACTGAAAAATCGGAAGCATGTTTGCTTGCCTGGGTTATCCAAGATGCGATAAAGAGATGTTTTCATTCAACAGATAGAGAGATTTGAGGAGGTATTGTTCGTATGCATCGTTTTGAAACAGAGCTCGGCGGCCGCAAGCTGGTCATCGAGAACGGCCAGCTTGCCAAGCAGGCCAATGGTGCTGTGCTGGTGCGCTATGGCGACACGGTCGTGCTCGTCACGGCCACGGCTTCATCCGAGCCGCGCGAGGGCGTGGATTTCTTCCCGCTGACGGTTGATTATGAGGAAAAGATGTACGCTGCCGGCAAGATTCCGGGCGGCTTCATCAAGCGCGAGGGCCGTCCGTCGAGTGACGCCATCCTCTGCGCGCGCCTCATTGACCGCCCAATCCGCCCGCTGTTCCCGAAGGGCTTCCGCAACGATGTCCAGATCGTCGCGACGGTCCTTTCGGTCGAGCAGGACAATGCGCCGGAGCTCGCCGCGATGATCGGTGCGTCCTGCGCCCTGACGGTTTCGGATATCCCGTTCATGGGGCCGATTGCCGGCGTGCGCGTCGGCCGCGTCGACGACGAGTTCGTCATCAACCCGACGGAGGAGCAGCGCAAGGTTTCGACGCTCAACCTCACGGTCGCGGGCTCGCACGATGCCGTCATGATGGTTGAGGCCGGTGCGAATGAACTGCCGGAGGATGTCATCCTCGACGCCATCCTGTTCGGCCACGAGGAGATCAAGCGCCTCGTCGAGTTCCAGCAGGAGATCCAGGCTGCCTGCGGCAAGGAAAAGAGCGAGCCGAAGCTCTTCCTCGTGCCGCACGAGATGGAGGAGGCCATCCGCGACTATGCGAAGGAGCGTCTCGATGCCGCCGTGCGCAACGCGGACAAGCTTAATCGCGACGCAAATATCGCCGAGATCACGACGGATACGATGGAACACTTCCTCGAGCTCTATCCGGAGATGGACAAGGAGATTGCCATCGCCATCCATGACCTCGAGAAATCCGTCGTGCGCCACATGATCACGCATGAGAAGATCCGCCCGGACGGCCGTGAGGTCGACGAGGTCCGCCCCGTTTCGTGCGAGGTCGGCCTCCTGCCGCGCACGCATGGTTCCGGCCTCTTTACGCGCGGCCAGACGCAGATTCTCACGGTGACGACGCTCGGCTCGCTCGGCGATGAGCAGATCATCGACGGCCTCGGACCCGAGACGTCGAAGCATTACATCCATCACTACAACTTCCCTGGCTACAGCGTCGGCGAAGCGCGTCCGATGCGCAGCCCGGGCCGCCGCGAGATCGGCCACGGCGCCCTCGCGGAGCGCGCGCTCGTGCCGGTCATCCCGTCCATCGAGGAATTCCCGTACACGATCCGCCTCGTCTCGGAGGTGCTCGAGTCGAACGGTTCGAGCTCGATGGGCTCGGTCTGCGGCAGCACGCTCTCGCTGATGAATGCCGGCGTACCCATCAAGCGTCCGGTTTCGGGCGTCGCCATGGGCCTCGTCAAGGAAGGGGACAAGTACACGATCCTCACGGATATCCAGGGCATGGAGGATGCGCTTGGCGACATGGATTTCAAGGTCGCCGGCACGACGGAAGGCATCACGGCCATCCAGATGGATATCAAGGTCGACGGCCTGTCGCGCGAGATTCTCTCGGCTGCTCTGCAGCAGGCCAAGCGCGGCCGCGCGTTCATCCTCGGCAAGATGCTTGAGTGCATCGACAAGCCGGCGGCGGATCTCTCGCCGTATGCACCGCGCGTTGAGACAATCAAGATCAAGACGGACAAGATCCGCGACGTCATCGGCACGGGCGGTAAGGTCGTCAAGAAGATCATCGATGAAACGGGCGTGGAGATCGACATCCACGAGGACGGCAATATCTTCATTTCGTCGGTGAATGCCGAGGGCATGAAGAAGGCCAAGCAGATGATCGAGGATATCGTGCGCGAGGTCGAGGTCGGCCAGGTCTACACGGGCCGCGTTACGCGCCTCATGAAGTTCGGTGCATTCGTCGAGGTGCTGCCGGGCAAGGAGGGCCTCTGCCACATCTCCCAGCTCGCGAAACATCGCGTCGAGAAGGTCGAGGATGTCGTGCAGGTCGGCGATCAGCTGCAGGTCAAGGTTGTCGAGATTGACGACAAGGGCCGCATCAATCTGAGCCACAAGGCCGTACTGTAAAAAAATCGCGTCAGCATGAGCTGTCGGCGCTGAAACGCAAAAAGGGGCTGCTGCATGAAAATGCGGCAGCCCTTTTGCCTTCCTTTTTATTTCTTGTACATTTTATTGAGCGGGTTTTCCTTGAAGATGTTGCCCTGCTCGATGTAGCGGTGCACCATTTTTTCTGAGTGGTGGCGCGTCTGGCGCATGATGGTCAGCGCATCGACGTCGTGCTGGGCCGCGCTCGTCGCGAAGCCGCGGCGCAGGCTGTGGCCGGCGAAGGTATCGGGGTTGAAGCCCGCGAGCTTCGCGTATTTCTTGATGATGAGCGCGACGGATTTGTCGGAGAGCTGGCTGTCACGCAGCGTGTGGGCGCGCGTGAATGGACGAAAGAGGGGGCCGCGGTGGATGTTGGCGGCCGCGAGCCATGCCTGCACGGCGCGCACCGCGCAGATGGACGGATCGGGGGCGTAGGGGACGGCAATCGTCGAGCCGCGGCCGAGCTGGTCGCTCTTGGACTGCGGTACGAGGATCATGAGGCCTTCGCTCGTGAAGGTCAGGTGCTCGATCTGGATGGCCACGAGCTCAGAGCGGCGGAAGGCTCCGGCAAAGCCCAGGAAGATGAGCGCGCGGTCGCGCAGCGAGACGATGGTGTCGTCGAAGCAGTCCGCGAGCACCTGGAGCGTCTCGAGCAGGATCGGGGTCTTGCCCTGCTGGAACGTGCCCTTCTCGCGGCGGATGGCTTCCATCGCCGCGCGCACGAGGCTGCTCTTGGCGGGGTTGCGTTCGCCCTGATAGCCTGCCGCCACATGGTTCTCCGAGATGGCCGTGACGCGCCGTGCGACCGTGTTGGCCTTGGCGTCGTCGGCCAAGTCGTTGAGGTAGTTGACAATCGTCTCGGGCGCGGCCGGCAGATCGCGTTCCCCGTGGTAGGCGCACCACGCGGCAAAATCGCGCCAGTCGGCCCGATAGGCCTTGAGCGTATTGTCGGCTTTCGACTTGCTGAGTCGCAGCTTGGCTTTTTCGGATAGTTTTGTATTGGCTTCAACGCGCTGATTCTTGATCAGCATGAAATGCTTGTCTGCCTGCATCATAGTCCTCACTGGTTTCTTTAAAGATGAATTCACTCCTTATTATAAATCACATCCGTGTAATTGGGAAGGAAATGCGACTCTCCGGCGCTGACATTGTGCAGCGCGGATGTTCTGTGCTATAATCTCACCATGAAGCGGAGCATCACGAGGATGTTTTCGCTGCATTCTTTCTTAAAGAGAGGTGGACTGCCATGAAAGAAAAACGTGCCGAGCGCCGTGTGCGCCGTTCCTTTTTGCCGCATTTTCCGCACTTCCTTGGCCTGCTGCTCGTCCTCGTGCTCGTCGTGGCGGGGACCCTGCTCTGCTGGCCGCGCCAGGAGGCGTCGTCGCGCCTTCTGACGCCGCCGCCAGCAGGCCTCAGCACGACGACGGCGGCGACGCCCGTGTCGTTTTCGCCCATCCTGACCTGGGAGTCGGATGAGGAGGCCGTGAGCTACGAGATGGAGATTTTCGACCATGTTCCCGAGCACTTGTCGGAGGCGAAGGAGTCGCCGGAAGCCATCTTCCGCACGCGCGCCATCTACCAGAACCGTTACAATCCGCCGCTTCAGGATATTGCAGGTGAATTACTTGGCAAAGAGCCGCTCTACTGGCGCGTGCGGGCCATCGATTTCAACGGCACGCCGTACACGCCGTTCAGCGGGCTCGCCGCGCTCTACACCTCGCCAGACCTGCCGCCGATGCAGGCTCCTGTCCTGACCTCGGAGTTCGGCGGGAGGCGCGGGGAGACACTGCTCTATCCCGTCTACGCCTGGGTCGGCCAGTCGAATGCGGCGAGCTATGAAGTGGCCATCTACAACGAGAATCCCGAGGAACATCCCGAGGCCGAGCCCATCGAGCTGCTTTCCTCCACGATGGCCGAGATTTACGACCCCGAGCCGCATTACGGCGATACGCCGTTTTTCTGGCGCGTCCATGCCTTCGATGCCGAGGGGGCGCCGCTCGGCGAGTGGTCGGCCGTGCGTTCCTTCCGCACCGCGCCGTCTGATGACTGGCAGGTCGCGGTGCTCGGCGACAGCATCAGTCATGGCGGCGGCCATTTCTCCTACAGCCCGGCGGATTTCCATTTCAGCTGGCTGCATTACCTGGACTTTGACACGATCAACCTTTCGGAAAGCGGCGATACGAGCGGCATGACGCGCGCGCGCTTCGAGCGCGATGTGCTGCCGTTCCATCCGCAGTACCTGCTGATCATGACGGGCAGCAACAGCCTGCGCGCCGGCGAGGACGCGGACGCCGTGATCTCGGACCTCGAGGCGATGCGCCAGATGTGCCTTGCGCATGGCATCCGGCCCATTCTCCTGACGCTGCCGCCGATCCATCCTGACAACATCCAGCATGTGTTTGATGAGCCGACGGCTGATGACTGGCAGGACCGTTTTGCCGCCGTCAACGATTACATCCGCACGCAGGTCCACATCGATATGGCTCTGGCCATCGAAGCGCCCGATGGGGTACTGCCGACGGAGTACGCGCTCGACGGCCTGCATCCCGATGCAAATGGCAAGGCCCTCATGGGTGCCTATGTCAACAGCGTCTGGACCGTCGTCCGCGCGCAGGCTGACGCTGAACTCGACCGGTGGCAGCAGACACAGGAAAGCGGTCAGGAAGATGCAGGCGGCATGGAAGGCATTGCCTCGACCGGAGCTTTGTAATATAATTTGTAGTAATGATAAAAGGATTTTATGGACAGGGGGATTTTTCGTGAATTTCATGAGTGGGAAACAGAAATGGCTGGCTCTGGCAGCGACGGGCTGCCTGCTTCTAGGCTCTGGTCAGGCCGGGGCTGCAAGTGCCGATATGGAGGCTGCTCAGATGGCGGCACCGGCAGCGCAGGAAGCAGCCGCCAAGACGGCTCCTGCCGCAACGGAAGCGGAGGAGGCGGCCGCGCAGACGGAAGCTCCCGCTGACGCAGAGCTCCAGGCGGCTGAGACGGCTTCCTCCGGGACGGCGGCTGCCGCTGAGGAATCGGCACCTGATGCTGAGGAATCGGGAGCGGTCGCTTCTTCGGAAATCCCGAATCCCATGGTGCCGTACGATTCCTATGCAGCCATGGTCGAAGCGCTGTCCTTCCATCCGCTCTACTTCCCGCTGAGCTCAGGCCTCGAGCTCACGGACCGCTACATCATCGGCGGGACGACGGCGGAGCTCCACTATACGTCGCGCTACGGTCAGGAAGAGAAGCGTGCGCGCTTTGTCGTGCGCACGGCTCTCTTGAGCGATGGCATGAACGCCGAAACGTTCAGCGGCGTTTACGGCGCGGATTGGCAGATGCAGCAGCTTGGCGCGACGCAGGTGCAGATTGCGGAGCTTGCCAGCGATTCGTTCGTGGCCTACTGGACACGCGGCGGCTATGCCTTCTCCGTCGGGGCCGACCAGCTCAACCGCTGGGATTTCGTGCGTCAGCTGCGCGACAATCTCATCGATCTCAGCGAGCATTATTACGATTGACAGCAGGAACGCTGGATTGAAACGGGCTGGCTGGCAGAAAGGTGGAAGATAGTATGCGGATCCTCGTGGTGGATGACGAATCGTCGATACGGGAGCTTTTGGAATTCAATTTGAAGAAGAACGGCTATGAGGTCATAACGGCTGCCGATGGGCGGCAGACCCTGAAGCTCGCGCCCGGCATGGATCTCATCCTGCTCGACCTCATGCTGCCGGAAGTCGACGGCCTGACGGTCTGCCGGCAGCTCAAGGCCGATGAACGGACCGCGAGCATCCCCGTCATCATGCTGACGGCCAAGGCGGAGGAAATCGACAAGGTACTCGGCCTCGAGCTCGGTGCCGATGATTACGTCGTCAAGCCTTTCTCGATGCGCGAGCTCATGGCCCGCATCAAGGCCGTGCTGCGCCGTTCGAGCCACGACGCCCCGCCGAAGGAGGATGTCCTGCAGAGCGGCGGCCTGCGCATGGATTTTTCCTCGTATCAGGCCTGGGTCCACGACCATCTGCTCACGCTGACGCCGAAGGAGTACGAACTCCTGAAGCTGCTCGTGACGAATCCCGGCCGCGCCTTTTCGCGCGACGAGCTGCTCGAGCGCATCTGGGGCTATGAGTACTACGGCGATACGCGCACGGTCGATGTCCACATCCGTCATCTGCGCGCCAAGCTCGCGCCATACGATGCGGCGCTTGGCGATGCCATCGAGACGGTGCGCGGCGTGGGCTACCGCTTCAGCCGTCCCGTGAGCGCCAAGTGACAGGCGGCTCTTTGCGCGAGCCATGCAATCGGATTTTGAGAGGGTGTTTCCCATGCCGGGAAGTGCCCTTTTTTGCTGCCCGTTTTGCCGCAGGCCCCCTCGGCAGGAGAACGGCATGTGCGTGTCGAAGAGATATCATGAGTCATTGTTCTCGTGTGATATACAGAAAAGCAGATGAGGAGGGTGTCTTATGGGAAAACGGCCATTTGAATCGCTGCGCATCCTTGCGGCGCAGGTACTGCGCGAGGAGCGGCGGGCGGCGCAGCCGGCAGGGCGGCAGGAACGGGCTGGCATCGTGCGGCTCGCGGATTTCCTGCTCGATGAGGCCATTGCCTGCGGCGCGAGTGACCTGCATTTGGAGCCGCAGGCAGGGGAGCTGCGTCTGCGCGTCCGGTGTGACGGCCTGCTGGGGGGGGCGGGCCGCCTGCCGCTCGTGCTGATGCCGCCGCTCGTCTCCCGCCTCAAGGTTATGGCCGGCATGGACATCGCACAGCAGCAGCGGCCGCAGGACGGCCACATCCACTACCGGGATGACATCGACCTGCGCGTATCCTCACTGCCGGCGGCGCATGGGGAGGTGCTCGTGCTGCGCCTCCTGCGCGGCCGCCAGCAGGGGCTGGCGCTCGGTGAGCTGGGCTTTTCCGAGAATCATCTCGCCGGCCTCCGCCGCCTCATACACCGTCCCGCGGGGCTCGTCGTGCTCTGCGGGCCCGTCAATTCGGGCAAGACCTCTACGCTCTACGCGGCGCTCAGCGAGCTCAACGACGATGCACACAACCTCGTGACGCTCGAGGACCCCGTTGAACGGCTGCTGCCCGGCATCAATCAGGTGGAAATCCACGAGAAGGCCGGTCTGACCTTCCTCGCGGGGCTCAAGGCCATCCTGCGCCAGGATGTCACGGGCATCCTCCTGGGCGAGATCCGCGACGAGGAGACGGCGGCCATGGCCGTGCGCATTGCCTTGACGGGGCATCTCCTCATGACGACGCTGCATACGGAGGACACGGTATCGGCCATCTACCGCTTTCTCGAGATGGGCGTGCCTGCGTATCTGCTCGCGGCGACCCTGAGTGGCGTCGTGGCGCAGCGGCTCGTGCGGCGCATCTGTCCTGCGTGCCGGCGCTGGCAGGAGGTGCCGGCGGGCTCGAGGGAAGCTGCGCTGCTGCAGGAGGCCTGGCGGCCGGGGATAAAGCTGGCCTGCGGCACAGGGTGTGCGGCCTGCGGCGGCACGGGGTATCGCGGGCGCACGGTGGTGAGCGAAGTGCTGCTCATCGATGAGGAATTGCGCGCCGGCATCCTGCAGCAGTGGCCGCGTGCGAAGCTCCGCCGGCTGGCTGTGTCCAAGGGCCTTGCGAGCCTCTGGCAGGACGGCAGGCAGAAGGCCCTGCAGGGGATCACGTCGCTTTCAGAAGTCAGGAGGGTGCTCTATGGCGATGGCAGCGCTCTTTCATGAGGCCCTGGCGGCGGGCTGCCGCCAAAAGGCTTCGGACCTCTACCTGACGGCCGGACAGCGCGTTTGGCTGCGCGTGGATGGCCAGCTCATGCCCTTCGGGGCGGAACGCGTCGAAAGCTCCGCGCTTCTCGCCTGGCTCGAGGAGAAATTGGGCGCGTCAAGCCTCATGCGGCTGCAGGCGCGCGAGGAGGTGGACTTTGCCTTTTCTCACGGTTCCTGGCGGCTGCGCGGCAACGCCTTCTGGCAAAGGGGAGAGCCCGCGGCTGTCCTGCGCTTCCTGCCGCCCGCGGTCCCGAGTCTTGTGGCGCTCAATCTGCCTGCACGGGCGGCGCTTGACCGCATCCTTGCCCTCACGAGCGGCCTCGTGCTCGTCTGCGGGCCCACGGGCTCCGGCAAGACGACGACGCTCGCGGCCTGCCTCGACGCGATCAACCAGAATGAGGCGCGCCACATCCTGACGCTTGAGGATCCCGTCGAATACGTTTTTACGCCGGCAAGGTCGCTCATCAATCAGCGCGAGCTCGGGCGGGATTTTTGCTCATTTCCCGCGGCACTGCGCAGTGCGCTGCGCGAGATGCCGGATGTCCTGCTCGTCGGGGAGCTGCGCGACCGCGAGGCGCTGACGACCGCGCTGATGGCGGCGGAGAGCGGCATGCTCGTCTTCGGCACACTGCACACGCGCCGGGCGGTCGAGGCTCCCGCGCGCATCGAATCCTTCTATGAACAGGGGGAGCGCGCCTGCGTGCGCGAGCAGGTCGCAAGAGTCCTGCAGGCCGTGCTCGCGCAGAAGCTGCTGCCGGCAAGCGGCGGCGGGCGCGTGGCGGCCGTCGAGGTGCTCCTGCGCGAGCTTTCAGTCTGCAGCTTGATCCGGCAGGGCAAATACGAGCAGCTGCCTTCCGTCATGATGCGCTGCCAGCAAGCGGGCATGCAGACGATGGAACGTGCCGTCGCGCAGCTTTATCAGGAGGGGCGCATCACGGCAAAGACGCGTGAACGGTACCAGCGCGAAGAACGGGGAGGAGGGATGACAGGTGGCACATTTTTCGTATGAGGCGAGAAGCCGCACGGGCGAGCACTTTGCAGGCGACGTCGAAGCCGCTTCGCGCCGTGAGGCTGCCCGTGAGATCCGACAGCGCGGGCTCTGGGTGGCCTCGCTGACCCCGCTGGAGCAGGCGGAGAGGAAGGAGACCCTGCCTGGCCTGCGCTGCCTGCTCGCATCTGCGTGCACCCATCCCGTCTTTTCGCGGCGCCTGCCATCGGGGCGGCGGGCCTGTGTGCTCTTTTTGCGCCAGCTCGCCCTGCTGACGTCCGCCGGGCTGCCGCTGCACGAGGCACTCGGCGCCATGCAGGCTGGAGACGGGCGCCGCGATGGTTATGAGGAGATGGTCGGTGCGTTGCGCGGGCAGGTGCTGGCGGGAACATCCCTTTCGGCGGCACTTTCAGCATACCCGGCGGTCTTCCCGCACAGTGTCTGCCAGCTCATCGCGCTGGGCGAGGCGGGCGGCGCCCTTGCCTCCATCCTGCCGGAACTCGCGGACCATATGGAACTTGCGATGAAGACGCGCGCGAAGCTCCGCGCGGCCATGGCATATCCCGTGCTGCTGTTTTTTGTGACGCTTCTAGCCGGCACGCTCATGACCGTCTTTTTGCTGCCGGCCTTTGCCGCGCTGCTCACGAGTCTCGCGGCCGAGCTTCCCTGGCCCACGCGCGTGCTGCTTGCGCTCTCGGCTTTCCTGCAGCAGCACGGCGCGGCCACGGCAGCGCTTTTTGCCGTCAGCTGCGTCTTTTTCGGCTGGCTGTTTTCGCGTCCGGGGCTGAGTCAAAGGCTCGACCGCCTGTTCCTTGGCCTGCCGTTCTTCGGCACATTGCTCCGCTATGGCGAGTGGCAGATCATTCTGTCGCTGCTCGCCGTCCTGCTGCATCACGGCGTGCCCCTGGACCGCGCGCTTGCCCTGGCGATGGAAGCCCCCCGCAATGCGTTCCTGCGCCTCTCGCTGCAGCGGGCTCACGCGCGCCTGCGCCGCGGCAAGCCGCTGACGGCTGCGCTTCGCGGCGCCATGCTGCCGTCCTTTCTCATGGCCCTGCTGCGGTCAGGCGAAGCGGCCGGCCGCCTCGAGGAGATGATGCAGCGCGGCGCCGGCCTTGCGCGCTTCTGTTATGAGGAGAGGCTGCGCCGCCTCGAGGTCCTCGTCGAGCCCGTGCTGACGCTCGTCGTCGGCGCCATGATCTTTTTCTTCGTGCTCGCCGTCATGCTGCCCCTGCTTACGACAATGGACGCCCTCGGCTGAGAGCGTCCATCTGGTGACAGCCTGCCCCGTCAGGGCAGGCCCGTATGTGCTTGTCGCTGCTTATTCCTGCAGCAGTTTTTTCTTGAGCTCGCGGTAGCGGCGCGTGTAGTAAGCGCCGTTCTGTGCCTCGCGGTGGTCGAAGCCGTAGGCGCGGCGGCTCACGGCGAGGATCGGCGGCGCCTGGATGCGCTTGGCGACGGCCATGCCGCAGAAGAGGTTCCACCAGCGCTCAAGATCGCTGATGAAGTCGGCGGCCGTCGGGAAGTATTTGGCCACGAGGCCTTCCTCGCAGCCGAGATTCTTCTCGACCGTACCCTCCTCGTACCAGGTTAAGAGGTCCTCCGGCGTGGCCTTCTGCCAGCGCTCGATGAAGGAGCGGAACAGGTAGTCGTGATACGGGTACTTGATGGGGTCGCCCTTGCCCTCGTCGACGTTCTGTGCCGAGGAGAGCTCGGCCGACGGCACGATGTCGATAATGCCCTGCGGCACGACCTCGCGCCCGTAGACGACGTCGTTCATGTAGTGAGCGAGCGCATAGACCTGGTATTTCCAGAGGTCGGCGAGCGCGGCGAGGAACCCCGACTGATCGCCGTAGAGCGTCGAGTAGCCGACAGTCGTCTCGGCCTTGTTGGCATTGCAGGTGAAGCCGCCGCCAAACGCCGCCGCCGCTCCTGCGAGCACGCGCGCACTGCGGTCGCGCGCCTGGATGTTCTCGGCGACGAAGGAAGAGACTTTGAGATATGACGTGCTGCCGTCGCCGAGCAGCGTCATCGGCGTTTGCTCGAGCTGCCTGATCGTGTGGTCGACGGATTCCTGGATCGGCACGATCATGTACTGGCAGCCGAGGTTCTCCGCGAGCTGCTGCGACAGGCCTTTCGTCGTCGCGGAATTGTAGACGCTCGGCATGTTGACGAGCAGGAGGTTCTCGGGACCCACGACCTTCGCGTAGAGCGCGGCGGCCACGGCAGAATCGATGCCACCCGAGATGCCGATGACGAGTTTCTTCATGTGGATGTTCTGGAGGAAATGGCCGACGCCGTAATGCAGCGCGCGGTAGATATGCGCGATGTCGGGTTCTTCGGGTACGGGGGCTGCGGGCATATCCTTGAGACCATCAAGCGGCAGGATCCTGAGGTCTTCCTTGTATTCCGGCGCCGTGTAGACGACGTCGCCTCTGCCCGAATATGCCGTGCTCGAGCCGTCGAAGGTGTAGACGGTCTTGCCGTTGTTCTGCAGGCCGATGCAGTTGACGTAGAAAAGCGGCACGCCGGCATCCTTCGCCTGGCGACCGAAGACGCGGTTGCGCTTGTCGTTCTTGCCGAGCGTGTAAGGGGAAGCCGAGATGTTGACGTAGAAGTCGATGGCATCCTCTTCCAGGATCTTGAGCGGTGCGAGCTCGTAGTCGTCGCTCCAGCCGTCCTCGCAGAGCAGGCAGCCGACTTCAAAGCGCTGGCCGCGGATCTTGAGGCTCACGGGTGAGAGCAGCTTCTGCGGCGTTGTGCCGAGTTCGCGCGCGAGCTTCTGCAGGCTGAAGAAATGGCGCGTGTCGTCGAATTCGCGGTAATTCGGCATGAGCGTCTTGATGGTGTAGGGGTACGGCATGTTGTCGGGCTGTACGAGCTTGCCGTCCTGTGCGATGAAGAACGCGTTGTACTTGCGCACGCGGCCGTCATTGTTCTTCTTCTGCCAGTCGACGGCGACGTTGCCGAACATGACGGTGATGCCCGTAGAGGCCGCGATGATGTCCTGCCCGTAGCTCTCGCAGTCGCGCAGGAAGGCGGGCTGCTCCCAGGTGTCGCCCAGGAAGTAGCCGGGGACAGCCATCTCGGGGAAGATGACGATGTCGGCGTGCTTTTGGTGGGCCTCGTCGATAAAGGCGAGGATGCGTTGTGTGTTCTCGTCGGGATGGCCGGGAATGACCTCCATCTGTACCATGGCAATGTTCAACAAATTCAACACCCTTTCCGTGTCTCTGATGATTACAAAAGCGTGATATTCTTGAAGAAATGACGCTTTTTATGTAACAAAAATGAAACTGCGTGTTTTCTGCGCTGACAATTTAACAATTTCTATAGGATTTGCGCGCAATCTATGGTATAATGTCAAAAACGAGATGACGAGTGGGGAACCTTTTTCCATTTTAACATAGTTCGTTTTATTATCAAATATCAAAGTGTCCCGCGGGGGCGCTGGCAGGAGGAGATTGTGTTGAACTACAAGAGTACCAGAGGAAATGCAGCATCGCGCGCTTCGGCGCAGGCCATCATCGACGGCCTCGCGGAGGATGGGGGCCTGTTCGTGCCCGAGAGCATCCCTGCCGTCACGCTGGATTTCATCCGCGGCCTGCAGCCGCTTTCCTATGAAGAGCGCGCCAAGGCTGTGCTCTCGCTGTTCCTCACGGATTACACGGCGGAGGAGATCGAGGGCTGCGTGGAGCGCGCCTACAACAACGGCCGCTTCGATACGGCAAAGCGCGCGCCCGTTGTGGCCTGTGGCGCGACGAGCGTCCTCGAGCTCTGGCACGGCCCGACGAGCGCCTTCAAGGACATGGCCCTGCAGCTCCTGCCTCAGCTCATGAGCACGGCACTCAAGAAGACAGGTACAAAGGACGAGGTGCTGATCCTCGTCGCGACGTCGGGTGATACGGGCAAGGCCGCGCTCGAGGGCTTCCGCGATGTCCCGCAGATCAAGATCATGGTCTTCTATCCCGAGGGTGGCGTCAGCCGTATCCAGCGCCTGCAGATGCTGACGCAGGAGGGCGCAAATGTCAACGTCACGGCTGTGCGCGGCAACTTCGACGACGCGCAGAGCGGCGTCAAGCAGATCTTTGGCGACCGCCCGTTCAACGATGAACTGCAGGAGGCGGGCATCCGCCTTTCGTCGGCCAATTCCATCAACTGGGGCCGCCTCGTGCCGCAGATCGTCTACTATTTCAGCGCTTATGCCGACCTCCTGGCCGCCGGCCGCATCGAGGCGGGCGAGGAAATCGATTTCACGGTGCCGACGGGCAATTTCGGCGACATCCTCGCGGGCTTCTACGCGAAGTGCATGGGGCTGCCCGTGCACAAGCTCGTTTGCGCATCGAACACGAACAACGTGCTGACGGATTTCCTGCGCACGGGCGTCTACGACCGCAATCGCGATTTCTACAAGACAATCTCGCCGTCGATGGATATCCTGATCTCGAGCAACCTCGAGCGCCTGCTCTACCATATGACGGATGACGCGGCGAAGGTCGCCGGCTGGATGCAGCAGCTGCGCGAGACGGGACGCTATGAGATCGATGCGGACCTCCTCGCGAAGATCCAGCAGGTCTTCTGGGCCGACTGGACGTCTGACGAGGACACGAAGGCCTGCATCGGCGAGGTCTTTGCCAAGGAGCACTATGTTGCCGATCCGCATACGGCCGTGGCTTGGCGTGTGGCCGAACATTATCAGAAGGAAACGGGCGACGCGCATCACATGGTCGTCGTGTCGACGGCGAGCCCGTATAAATTCAACGGCAGCGTGCTCGAGGCGCTCGGTGAGAAGACCGGGGGGCTCGACGAGTTTGCGCTGCTCGACCGCCTCGCCGCCGTGAGCGGCACGAAGATCCCCAAGGGGCTCGCGTCTCTGCGCAACAAGGAGATCCGTCACGACGGCACCTGCACGCCGGAAGGGATGGAGCAGTCCGTGCTGCGCTTTGCCGAAAAGAAGAACAGCTGAACAAGCGGCCAGCCGTGGGCAACCACGGCCGGCCTTTTTTGCATGAATGCGCCTCAACGCAATGCCTTCCCCGCGCACGGGGAAGGTGCCCCGAAGGGGCGGAAGAGGTCCTTGGACAAGATTTTGCACGTGATAGAGGGCGCTGAGATTGGCATCCCCTTTGGGTTTCGCATTTTATCGCTCTCCCTATTAAAAAACAGTAAATAAAGCAAAATAATAGCAATAAATAAAACATTAAAAAGCAGGTGAAATAAATATTTGACATTTATGAATGGATAAGTTAATATAATACTTGAGTTGAGGGTTCACACAAGAAAGACGAATGTGAAATATCTCTCAATAGGTTGAAAAACCAGATTTTGATGAAAGAGGTTGACAGCAAATGGCAAACATCGATCTTAGTCAGTATGGAATCACGGGCGTAACGGAAATCCTCTACAATCCTTCTTACAAGACGTTGTTCGAGGAAGAGACCAAAGAAGGCCTCACGGGCTATGAAAAAGGTCAGGTTTCTGAACTTGGCGCCGTTGATGTTAAGACCGGTATCTTCACGGGCCGTTCTCCGAAAGATAAATTCATTGTTGATGATGAAACCTCCCATGACACGGTATGGTGGGATTCTGAAGAATATCATAACGATAACCACAGAGCTTCCAAGGAAGCTTGGAAGGCGGTAAAGGACATCGCGAAGAAGGAGCTCTCCAACAAGCGCCTGTTCGTCGTCGATGGCTTCTGCGGCGCCAACAAGGACACGCGCATGGCTGTCCGCTTCATCGTGGAAGTTGCATGGCAGGCTCATTTCGTCCGCAACATGTTCATCAAACCGACGCCGGAAGAGGAAGCAAACTTCAAACCGGACTTCGTCGTCTTCAATGCCTCGAAGGCAAAAGTCGAGAACTACAAGGAACTCGGCCTGCATTCTGATACGGCCGTTGTCTTCAATCTCACGGAGCGCCAGCAGGTCATCATCAACACCTGGTACGGCGGCGAGATGAAGAAGGGCATGTTCTCCATGATGAACTACTTCCTGCCGCTCAAGGGCATCGCTGCCATGCACTGCTCCGCCAACACGGATAAGCAGGGCCAGAACACGGCTATCTTCTTCGGCCTCTCCGGCACGGGCAAGACGACGCTGTCGACGGATCCGAAGCGCCTGCTGATCGGCGATGATGAGCACGGCTGGGATGACGATGGTATCTTCAACTTCGAAGGCGGCTGCTATGCAAAGGTCATCAACCTCGACCAGGATGCAGAGCCGGACATCTTCGGCGCCATCAAGCGCAACGCACTCCTCGAGAACGTTGTCCTCGACGAGAATGGCAAGATTGATTTCGCCGACAAGAGCATCACGGAGAATACGCGTGTATCGTATCCGCTCGATCACATCAAGAGCACGGTCAAGGGCTTTGTCAATGACCGCAGCGCTGCTCCGGCTGCCAAGAGCGTCATCTTCCTCGCAGCCGATGCTTTCGGTGTCCTGCCGCCGGTTTCCATCCTGACGCCGGAACAGATGCAGTATTACTTCCTCTCCGGCTTCACGTCCAAGCTGGCTGGCACGGAGCGCGGCATCACGGAGCCGACGCCGACGTTCTCCGCTTGCTTCGGTCAGGCCTTCCTCGAGCTGCCGCCGACGAAATATGCGCATGAACTCGTTAAGCGCGTAAAGGCCAACGGCACGAAGGCATACCTCGTCAACACGGGCTGGAACGGCTATGGCAAGCGCATCTCCATCAAGGATACGCGCGGCATTATCGACGCCATCCACAGCGGTGCCATCAACGAAGCTCCGACGAAGAAGATCCCGTACTTCGGCCTCGAGATCCCGACGAAGCTCGAAGGCGTTGCTACGGAAGTCCTCGATCCGAAGGATACCTACAAGGATCCGTCCAAATCCAAGTGGGATTACAAGGATGAGTCCGAGTGGGATACGAGAGCCAAGAAGCTCGCTCAGATGTTCATCGACAACTTCAACAAGAAGTACACGTTCGATGATGAGGGCAAGGCACTCGTTGCTGCCGGCCCGCAGCTCTGATCCATCAGACATTTGCATCAAAATCTCATATGATAAAAAGAGTCTCGCACGAGGCTCTTTTTTGAATGCCGGAAGCTGATGCACCCCAGGCCCTGTTGGAGAAGTTCTGCATCTGTGCAGAAAGGGGCTTGTCTTGTGCAGGCGTTTCGCCTATACTGGATGCAAGCGCGTCTGGGAAATCCGTGCGCGTCATCAAATCACAGAATAGAGGTCATAAAGCATGAAACATTTCATGAACATGGTGAACCGGGTATCGGTACAATCTTTTGCACAGGCAGGGAAGTCTGCCGGGCGCATGATGTCGAAGGCATTCGGCAAAAAGACCGCGGCGCTTTGCGTGCCGCTCCTGGCTGGGCTCGCGTTCTTCGCGGCACCTGCTGTGACGCAGGCAGCCTATGTCACGGCTTACCAGAATATCGTCTACGAGAAGGATGTCGTCGACACGAACAGCATCTACAATCCCGACAAGGACCATTTCAACTGCGTCGTCTACACGTTCCATTCCGACACGGACAAGGGCCAGCCGTACATCTACAAATACATGTACGACGAGGGTGAGATGGTCTGGAAGATCCATGCCGATGGCCAGTGGAACACGGTGGAGTCAGGCTCACTCGCCGCATCGGTCCTCAAGGTCTGCCTGCCGTATCTCAAATGACGGCATGCCTGCGGGCAGGCACTTCGGGCGGGGCCGTCATTTGACAGCCGCTCTGGCGGACACTACAATAAAGATAGCATTACTTTAGGAGGTTTTTTGGCATATGGAATCGATGATCCGTGATATCAAGCTGGCTCCTTCGGGCCACGATAAAATCAATTGGGTGAAGAACTTCATGCCGGTCATGGCGGCCGTGGACAAGGAGTTCTCGGTGTCGAAGCCCTTTGCGGGCAAGAAGATGGTCATTACGCTCCACCTCGAGGCCAAGACGGCTTACATGGCGGAGATCTTCCAGCATGCCGGCGCGGAGGTTGCCATCACGGGCAGCAACCCGCTGTCGACGCAGGACGATGTGGCCGCGGCGCTCGTCGAGGACGGTCTGCACGTCTTTGCCTGGCATGGCTGCACGCCGGAGGAGTACGATACATTCATCAACAAGGCACTCGACATCCATCCGGATTTCGTCATCGATGACGGCGGCGACCTCGTGCACATGCTGCACACGAAGCGCCGCGAGCTGCTCTCGGGCATTGTCGGCGGTTCGGAAGAGACGACGACGGGCGTGCACCGCCTGCGCGCACTGGCCAATGAGGGCAAGCTCGAATTCCCGATGATCGCGGCCAACGATGCTTACTGCAAATACCTCTTCGACAACCGCTACGGTACGGGCCAGTCGACCTGGGACGGCATCATGCGCACGACGAATGTCGTCATCGCGGGCAAGAACGTCGTCATCGCCGGCTACGGCTGGTGCGGCAAGGGCGGCGCGATGCGTGCGCGCGGCCTCGGTGCCAATGTCATCATCACGGAAGTCGATCCCATCAAGGCCATCGAGGCCGTCTTTGACGGCTTCCGCGTCATGCCGATGGACGAGGCCGCGAAGATCGGCGACATCTTCCTGACGCTGACGGGTGACAAGGACATCATCCGCAAGCAGCATTTCGAGGTCATGAAGAACGGTGCCATCCTCGCAAACTCCGGCCATTTCGACGTTGAGATCAACATCCCTGAGCTCGAGTCGCTGTCCGTCTCGCGCCGCACGGTCCGCAAGAACATCGAGGAATTCAAGCTGCACGACGGCCGTAAGCTCTACCTGCTCGCTGAGGGCCGCCTCGTCAACCTCGCCGCCGGCGACGGCCATCCGGCCGAGATTATGGATCTCTCGTTCGGCGTCCAGTTCTTCTCGGCGCTGCACCTCTTGAAGCACGGCAAAGAGATGGAAAAGGGCGTGCACCTCATGCCCGAGGAGATCAACACGAAGATCGCGAAGATCAAGCTCAAGTCCATGGGCGTCGCCATCGATACGCTGACGCCGGAGCAGCGCGCCTACCTCAGCATGGCCTGACAAGGGGCCTGCGGACGTGGCCGCGTGCCAGCATTCCGGATAAAACCGAAGAAAACCGGCAGGAATATGACGCATGGCCTTTTCCTGCCGGTTTATTTCTGTTAGGATAAAAAGAGCGAAATCACAGAAAATCATGCACAAGGGGGACTCATCTCGTGAAAACACTCATCAAAGACGCTTATGTACTGCTGCCGGACGGCACGACGCCGCGCACGAACATCCTCATCGACGGGGACAAGATCAAGGCCATCGGCGAAGTGCCCGAGGACTTCCGTCCCGCGAAGATCATCGACGGGTGCAATCATCTGGCCGTGCCGGGCTTCGTCAATGCGCACACGCACGCCTCGATGACGCTTTTGCGCAGCTACGCCGACGACATGAACCTCATGGACTGGCTCAACAACAAGGTCTGGCCCGTCGAAGCCAAGATGAATGAGGACGACATTTACTGGGGCGCGATGCTCGCAGCCGTCGAGATGATCGAGGGCGGCACGACAGCTTTTGCCGACATGTACGGGCCGTACATGGACAAGGTTGCCGAGGTCGTCGCTGACTCCGGCCTGCGCGGCGTGCTCTGCCGCGGCATCATCGGCGTGGCCCCGGACGGTGAGAAGAAGCTTGATGAGAACGTCGCGCTCTACAAGGATTTCAACGGCGCCGCCGACGGCCGCATCACCGTCATGTTCGGCCCGCATGCGCCGTATACGTGCCCGCCGGCCTTCCTCAAGAAGGTCGCCGCTGCTGCACAGTCGCTCGGTGCTGAGATCCACATCCACATGCACGAGACGCAGGCCGAGATCGAAGGCTCGCTCAAGGAATACGGCAAGCGCCCGTTTGCCTGGGTGGAGGAGACGGGCCTCTTCGACGGCAGGGGCACGCTCGCCGCACACTGCGTCCATCTTGACGACCATGACATTGAGATCATCAAGAAGCATCACATCCGCGTGGCGCACAATCCGGGCAGCAACATGAAGCTCGCAAGCGGCACGGCGCCGGTGCCGCGCCTCCTCAAGGAAGGCGTCTGCGTCGCCCTCGGCACGGATGGAGCGTCTTCGAACAACAACCTCGACATGCTCGAGGAGATCAATCTCGCCGCGATGCTCCACAAGGTCCACACGCTCGACCCGCTGGCCGTCCCCGCGCGCACGGCCGTCAAGATGGGCACGGAGTACGGCGCCGAGGCCATCGGCCTCAAGAATACCGGCAGACTCGAGGCCGGCTGCAAGGCCGACATCACGCTCTTTGACATGGAGAGCGCCGTCTGGTATCCGCGCCACGACCTCGTGTCGCTTCTGACGTATGCTGCACATGCCGACAGCGTCGATACGGTGCTCGTCGACGGCAAGGTTCTCATGGAGAACCGCGAGCTCACGACGCTTGACAAGGAGCGCATCTTCTTTGAGGCGCAGCGCTGCGCCGAGCGTTTGACAAGATAAGCCGGCTACGATAAGATTAATTCCATAGGGAAGCCCGCCGCTCGTCTCCCGTGCTGGGGAGGACGAAGGGCGGGCTTTCTCCGTCTGCAGCTGTTTTGTTTTGCAATCCATGCACCATGTTCATAAATGAGGTGATATTCCTTGACTAAGAAAACGACCAGCCGGCGCAAGACCGCAAAGTCAGCGGGCTCCGCGAAGACGGCGCGCACGCGCGGCAAGGGCAGCTCGTCCGGCCGCACGCGGTCCTCGGGGGGTGCCGGCAAGGCCAAAAGCACCGGCCGGCGCTATGAGCTCCTGGGACTCGCGCTGCTCGCCGCGGGCCTCCTGTCGATCTGCGGCATCTTCGGCCTCAACGTCGGCTTCGTGGGACTCTACTTTGCCAAATTCCTGCGCTACTTCTTCGGCCTCGGCGCCATCGTCATCGCCTTTTTGATCCTGCTCATCGCCTGGCAGTACATCACGAAGCACAGCGGCCCGCGCTACACGCCGCGCTTCTTCGGCCTGCTGGCGCTCTTTGTCTGCGCGCTCGCCATCTACCATCACTTCGTGATCCCCGTCGGCGCGGAGATCATGCCTGACAGCCTGCCGAAGGGCGGCGGACTGTTGGGCGGCGGCCTGCTGCTGCTCTTGCGCAAGTTCTTCGGTGTCGACGGCACGATCATCATTCTCGGGGCCGGCGTCGTCGGCGCCATCCTGCTCTCGACGACGTGGTCGCTCGCATCGGGCCTCCTCAAGACGAAGGAGCAGGCGAAAAAGGGCGCCATCGTCGCGGGCTCGGCCATCTCGAACACCTGCGAGCGCGTGGCCGAGGTCGGCAGCCGCGTGGAGGAGCAGCTTTCTGAGACGGTGCGCGAGAAGATGCAGCGCCGTTCCTCCTTCTACGACCAGGACGAGGATCCACATTTTGCGGAAAAGCACGAGCCCGCGCCGTATGCCGCGGACGGCAGTGACAATCTGGCCGAGGTCCGCGCCGAGCCTGCCGAACTCACGCCCGAGCGCACGCCGGACCCCGACGCCTTTTGCCCTGAGGAAGTGGGAGAACCCGCCCTGAAGGCGGAAGAGGCCGCAGCGCCGCATTTCACGATCGAATACGGCCGCGGCAGCCAGGCGGGCGAGGGGCTCGCGCCGGCAGCCCCTGACGAGCCGGCGGCGCATTTTGAGGTGCCGCACACCGAGCCGCTCGTGCCGCCTTCGCCCAGCCCCATGAAGAAGAACCCCGTGCCAGCACCGTCTTACGACGAGATCGCACCGATCATGCCGGCGGCCGCGCTGCTCGACGGCTCCGCAAAGGGTCCCGTGCCGCACACGGGCGGGGAGCAGGCGGCAGGTGCGGGCACGCCGCCGCAGCCCGCGCCCCGGCCCTACGTGCTGCCGCGTGTCACTGACATCCTTTCGAAGCACGTCAAGAAGCACAACGCCGCACTCGAGATCGAGATCGAGGACAAGGCACGCATCCTGCAGAAGACGCTCGAGGATTTCCACGTCAAGGCCCGCATCATCAATGCCTGCCACGGTCCGGCCGTCACGCGCTACGAGCTCGAGCCGGCCCCCGGCGTCAAGGTCAGCAAGATCACGAATCTCGCCGACGACCTCGCGCTCAGCCTCGCCGCGACCTCTGTGCGCATCGAGCCGATTCCCGGCAAGGCCGCCATCGGCATCGAGGTGCCGAATAAAGAGCTTGAGGGCGTGCAGCTTCGCGAAGTGCTCGAGAACGAGAAATTCCTCGCGGCCAAATCGAAGCTCACCGTCGGCCTCGGCATGGACATCGGCGGCCAGGCCATCTTCGCGGACCTCGCGAAGATGCCGCATCTGCTCGTCGCGGGCGCCACGGGCTCCGGCAAATCCGTCTGCATCAACACGCTCATCACGAGCATCCTCTTCAAGGCCAAGCCCGAGGAAGTCAAATTCATCCTCGTCGACCCGAAGATGGTCGAGCTCTCGAACTACAACGGCATCCCGCACCTCATGGTCCCGGTCGTCACCGAAGCCAAGAAAGCCGCCTCCGTGCTCAACTGGTCCGTGCAGGAAATGGAGAAGCGCTACGCGAAATTCGCCGAGCACAACGTCCGCAACATGGAGACGTACAACAATAAATTCCCCGACGACAAGATGCCGGCCATCGTCATTATCATCGACGAGCTCGCCGACCTCATGATGGTCGCGCCGCACGACGTCGAGGACGCCATCTGCCGCCTCGCGCAGAAGGCCCGCGCCGCCGGCATCCACATGGTGCTCGCGACGCAGCGCCCGTCCGTCGACGTCATCACGGGCATCATCAAGGCCAACATCCCCTCGCGCATCTCGTTTGCCGTCTCGAGCCAGATCGACTCGCGCACAATCCTCGACCGCAGCGGCGCCGAAAAGCTCCTCGGCAAGGGCGATATGCTCTTCTATCCGGTCGGTGCGGCCAAGCCGCTGCGCGTGCAGGGCGCCTTCATCAGCGATGACGAGGTCGAGCACCTGCTCGACTTCATCCGTGCGCAGGGGCAGGAGATGGAAGCCAACGAAGAAATCATCACGTTCACGGAGAATGCCATGAAAGAAGAGGAAGAGAAAGAGGAGGGCAAGGGCCGCCGCGCGCCGAAGCGCGACGAACTCCTGCCGGATGCCGTCAACCTCGTCATGTCGACGGGGCAGGCCTCGGCCTCGTCCATCCAGCGCCGCTTCCGCGTCGGCTACACGCGGGCGGCCCGGCTCATCGACGAGATGGAGGAACTCCACATCGTCGGCCCGAACATGGGCAGCAAGCCGCGCGAGATCCTCATGAATTCCGAGCAGGCCCAGGCCGCGCTCGCCGCCGAAGCCGAAGGCTGACGCCGAAAGGTGGCAGATGCGATGCGCAGACCGGCGGATTCCGGCAGTTTTTGGGCTGTTTGCCGGGAAGTTTTTCGCGAACTCGGGGAAACTACTGGAAAAGAACGGGAGCATTGTGGTATACTGAGGGTTAGTTAACGTACAAAACCAGAGCACGCGGGATGCTGGCCGCTTGTGTCAGCGTAAACCGGCGTCTCTTATGGGGGTAGATTTTTTTGAAGTACATGAGTGGTAACGATCTGCGTGAAGCCTATCTGCAGTTCTTTGCAGAGAAGAAAGGCCATCTGCGCCTGCCGAGCTTTTCGCTGATCCCGAAAGATGATCCGACGCTGCTTCTGATCGGTGCTGGCATGGCGCCGCTGAAGCCGTTCTTCACGGGCAAGATGAAGCCGCCCCGCACGCGCGTGACGACGAGCCAGCGCTGCGTCCGCACGGGCGATATCGAGAACGTCGGCCGCACGGCGCGCCATCAGACGTTCTTCGAGATGCTCGGCAATTTCTCGTTCGGCGATTATTTCAAGGGCGAAGCCATTCCCTGGGCCTGGGAATTCCTGACGGAAGTCATCGAGCTGCCGAAGGACAAGCTCTGGGTCACGGTATACCCGGACGATACGGAAGCCATCGAGATCTGGAAATCCCAGCCGGGCTTCCCGCAGGATCACATCGTCAAGATGGACGACAACTTCTGGGAAATCGGCCCTGGCCCGTGCGGCCCGGACTCCGAGATCTACATCGACCTCGGTGAAGAGCGCGGCTGCGGCTCGCCGACGTGCGCCGTCGGCTGCGACTGCGACCGCTACCTCGAGATCTGGAACCTCGTCTTCACGCAGTACGACCGCCAGGAAGACGGCTCCTACAAGAATCTCGCCCATAAGAACATCGATACGGGCTGCGGCCTCGAGCGCCTCGCCTCCGTCGTCCAGAACAAGAAGACGAACTTCGAGACGGACCTCCTGTACCCGATCATCGAATACGCGGCCAAGGTTGCCGGCGTCGAATACGGCAAGGACGAGAAGACGGACATCTCCCTCAAGGTCATCGCTGACCACGCCCGCTCCATGGCCGTCATGATCATGGACGGTATCCTGCCGTCGAACGAGGGCCGCGGCTACGTGCTGCGCCGCATCCTGCGCCGCGCCGTCCGCCATGGCCGCATGCTCGGCATCAAGGGCAAATTCCTCGAGGGCGCCGTTGACGCCGTCGTCGACATCTACCGCGATGCCAGCGACTTCGGCGAACTCGTCGCCAAGCACGACTACATCAAGAAAGTCATCAGCATCGAGGAAGACCGCTTCGCGGCCACGCTCAACCAGGGCATGGAACTCCTCGACGCTGAGATTGCCGAACTCAAGAAGGAAGGCAAGGAGCAGCTGCCGGGCGAGATCGGCTTCCGCCTCTACGATACCTTCGGTTTCCCGTGGGAACTCACGGAAGAGATCCTGCATGAAAACGGCCTCGACCTCGACAAAGAGGGCTTTGACAAGGCCATGGACGAGCAGCGCGAGCGTGCGCGCAGCGCGCGTGCTGAGAACCAGCGCGTCGCCGTGCCGGACCTCTCGGGCATTGACGTCTCGAAGCTCACGGTTGACCCCGAAGCCAAAGAGGGCAAGGTCGTCGCCATCTGGAAGGACGGTAAGCTCGTCGACATGATTACCGACGGCGAAGAAGCCGGCATCATCCTCGACAAGACCCCGTTCTACGCCGAAGGCGGCGGACAGGTCGGCGACGAAGGCATGCTCATCGGCGAATTTGGCCGCATCAAGGCCGTCAACGCCAAGAAGCTGCCGGACGGCACGGTCTACCATGTCGCCTACGTCGAGGAAGGCCAGCTCAAGGTCGGCGAGACGGTAAAGATTGAAGTCGATCAGGTCAAGAAGCTCGCTTCGGCCCGCAACCACACGGCCACGCATCTTCTGCAGGCCGCACTCAAGCGCGTCGTCGGCGACCAGATCAATCAGGCCGGTTCCCTCGTCACGCCGGAACGCCTGCGCTTCGACTTCACGAACTTCGAGCCCGTCACGGCTCAGCAGCTCGCCGACGTCGAGGAACTCGTCAACACGGTCATCCTCAAGGGCCAGGATGTCGAGATCACGCACATGAGCCTCGAGGAAGCCAAGAAATCGGGCGCAATGGCCCTCTTCTCCGAGAAATACGGCGATGTCGTGCGCGTCGTCTCCGTACCGGGCTTCTCCAAAGAGCTCTGCGCCGGCTCCCACGTCAAGAACGTCGGCCAGATCGGTATGTTCAAGATCATCAGCGAGACGGGCGTCGCTTCGGGCGTGCGCCGCATCGAGGCCATCACGGGCCAGGCTGCGCTCGACTACGTCAATGGCAAGCTCGCCATTCTCTCGCAGGCTGCCGGCAAGCTCAAGACGAACGAGGACGACATCGTCGCAGCCGTCGAGAAACTCCAGGCAGAGAACAAAGAGATGTCCGGCAAGCTCGCCGAAGTCGCTGCCATGCAGGAAAAGGCTGATGCCCAGCAGCTCGTGGCTGGTGTCCAGAATGTCGCTGGCGTCTCGGTCATTGCCGGCAAGGCCAATGTTGAGAACATGGACGGCCTGCGCGAAGTCGCCGACCTCACGCTCGGCAAGCTCGAGAGCGGCGTCGTCGTACTCGCCTGCGTCAACGGGGATAAAGTCAACCTCGTCGTCAAGGCTTCCAAAGATGTGGTCAAGAAAGGTATCCATGCCGGCAAGATCATCAAGGAAGCAGCCGCAGTCGTCGGTGGCGGCGGCGGCGGACGCCCGGATATGGCACAGGCCGGCGGCAAGGACGCTGCGGCTCTGCCGAAGGCGTTCGACAAGGCCATCGAAGTCATCAAGGCACAGCTCGGCTGAACATTCGTATAGAAGCAACAACCTCCCTCGCTATGAGGGAGGTTTTGTAGGTGGAGGACTCAATCTTGGAAGTTGATATCACAAAAAAAGTACAATACCTGATGAAATACGGCCTGCCTGGCCTCATCATCATCGCGGTGCTCTGTGCCGGCGGCATCTACTACTACCAGCACCAGCACAAGTATTTCAATGTCTACGATGCGCAGGTCGCCAGCTCGCTCGTCGCCTCCAAGGCCCGCACGAACGGCACGATTACTGAACTCGTCGTGGCGGACGGCGAACACGTCGAAGCCGGCGATGTCATCGCGCACATCGAGAGCAGCATCACGGACGACCAGATCCAGCAGCTCGAGCAGAACGTCGCGCTCTCGCAGCGCAACCTCGACGAAATCAAGAAGGGCCAGACCGTGACCGTCGCCGTGCCGAGCGCCGCACCGGCTCCGGCCGCCTCCTCCTCGGGCGGTTCTTCCGCAAGCGTCGCGAGCGCTGCCGCCCGCATGCAGCGCATGAACGAGCTCTTCGAGATGGGCGCCATCAGTGCCGTGCAGCGTGACCAGGCCGCCGCCGATTACCAGGCAGCCAAGGCCGCTGCATCTTCAAGCGCTCCTGCTGCCTCCTCGCCAGCCGTGACCTACCAGACGACGACGCAGCCACCTGACCCCAAGGCCGTGCAGAACGCCGAGCTCCAGCTCCGCCAGGCACAGGCCGCACTCGACAACGCCAAGCAGGACGCTCAGCAGACCGACATTGTCGCCCCAGTTGCCGGCACCGTCTACTACGCCTCCGACATCACGGAAGGCGCCGTCGTAACGGCCGGCCAGACCGTTGCAAATGTCGGCAACGCCGACGACATCTGGGTCGAAGCCAAGGTCAAGGCCGACCAGGGCCAAAAGCTCCGCCTCGGCCAGTTCGCCTCCTATGAGATCGACGGGCACAAGCTCCAGGGCTCCATCCAGGACATCGAAACGGCCGCCGACAAAGCCGCAGCCGATAAAGCTGCCCAGCAGGAAGCCGACCAGGCCCTCGGCATCAACGACAACGCCAATACCGGCAGTGCCGATAATGCCAATGCCGCCGACAATAGTGCGGCAGACACCAGCCAGAGCGCTGACAACCAGAACGGCACGGCCCAGAGCGACACCGCCGCGCAGGGCAGCCCCAGCCCCAAGACGACCACAGACACCGAGAACGCCGACGTCGACGACGACACCCTGATTGTCAAGATCTCCATCCCGACCGGCCTCTCCTTCGACCTCAAACCCGGCATGAAAGCCATCGTCAAATTCGCCCTGAATGGCTGAGCCAGCATCTGAATCCATTTCATCACGTTAACAAATCCCCATCGATGTAAATATTCATCGATGGGGATTTTTATCTGTTGGTTTCAAGCGCACATCATTTTAGTGTATACTATAAATATCGTAGTGGTTCGTTATTAATGGATTGTATGCTATGATGAAGGTGATGTTATGACAAAATCAGAAATTGAAGCATCGAATTTAAAAGTCATTCTGCATTCCAAGAGGGCAAATATCTATTACCTGGAAAAGTGCCGAGTGATGCAGAAGGATGGACGTGTGCTTTATCTGACAGAGGGAAAGCGGGAAAATCAGTATTGGAATATACCGATTGCGAATACGACGGTGCTGCTGTTGGGGACTGGTACATCCATCACTCAAGCTGCGATGCGGATGTTAGCTATGGCGGGTGTCATGGTTGGGTTTTGCGGCAGTGGTGGGACTCCATTGCTTTCAGGAATGGAAATCGAATGGCTCAGTCCTCAGAGCGAATACCGGCCCACGGAATATGTGCAGGGATGGCTTTCCTTTTGGTTTCAGGCCGATAAGCGGTTAACAGCGGCGAAGGAGTTCCAGCTGAAGCGGTGCCAGTTTATCGAGCAGGTCTGGCAGAAAGATCGCGACTTGCAGAGCTGGGGCTTCTATGCAGATGATGATGAAATCCAGTCGGCTATGCATCGCTTTCAGCGGGTCATCCGGCAAGCCATGGATATCAAACAATTGCTGGCAGGCGAGGCCATCTTTACGAAAGCGCTTTATAAATATGCGAGTGAACACGCCAATATGCCAGACTTTGTCCGCCTTCATGATGCTCCTGCAGGAGATAAGGCCAATATCTTCCTAAATCACGGCAATTACCTGGCTTATGGCCTGGCTGCAGTCACCCTCTGGGTATTGGGAATACCGCATGGTTTTGCTGTCATGCACGGGAAGACGCGGCGCGGTGCCTTGGTCTTCGACGTTGCCGATCTCGTAAAAGATGCCATTGTCCTGCCGGGTGCATTTATCTGCGCCGAAGATGACATCCGAGATCAGGAATTTCGTTCGTATTGCCTGCAGAAATTTACGGAACACAAGGTAATGGACTTCTTGTTCGAAGAAGTAAAGCGCGTGAGCCAATTGTGGGGAAAGGAGGGACCGTATCATGATGGTGTTGTTTACCAGTCGCAGTGAAAAGAAAGCCCTGTTGACGGTTCGCCGTATCTTGGATCAATTTGCAGATCGAATCGGCAATGACACATGGCAGACCATCATGACACAGGAAGGCGTGCAAGAGGTCAGGACGCTCCTGCGCCGGAATGCGACGAAAAGCACGGCAGTGTCCTGCCGCTGGATTCGCTCGCGCAATCGCAGTCAGCTCCTATGGGTGGTGGGAAACCGCGATAAATTCAATGAAGAAGGCCTGGTGCCCGTCAATACAACACGAAAAAATATCTTTCATAAGGAGTGGGAAGGTGGTTGGCCATATCTGTCTCTGCTCAAAGCATTGGTATCTGTTGCAGCACTTTTTCACGATTGGGGTAAATCATCCGATCACTTCCAGAAAAAACTGCGGTCGTCATCGATGGAGAAAGACCCGTATCGTCATGAGTGGGTCTCCTGCCAATTGTTGGCAGTCGTAGCGAGAATCAGTGGAGACACGCAGGATGACGATGCCTGGATGCATCTCTTCTTGGAGGGCAATTTAAAAAAGACCACCTTAAAGAGTGAGATGAAGAAGCAAAGCGAACATGCCCAGGCATTGCCGAAGATGCCGCCAATCATGCGCATGCTGGCGTGGTTGATTTTGTCGCATCATCATTTGCCCGTAACGCGGAATGAGATGAAATGCAAAATCTGTGTCGAAAAATTGCCCATGTCATTGGAGAGTCTTTTTTCAACGATTAAAGCTGAATGGGGGTATGAAGGCGTTGTCCCAGCAGGGAAGGATCCCTGTTTTTCTTTTTCAAAAGGCTTCCTGCTGGATGATGATGACTGGAATAAGGCAGTCAAAAAATGGCTGACCCGTCTGCTCCGGGAAAAAGCACAGCTGCAGCATCTCTGTACGGACTCAAGCCTGGCCTTGCACCCGCTCCTTCTATATGCGCGGGAAGCCCTGATGCTGGCAGACCACTTTGTCTCTTCCCAGAAGCATCAGACAGATGTGCCGATAGAAGAACAGAAAAAGGTTTTATATGCCAATACAGATGGAGATAAGCTCTGTGATAAATTGTCTTCTCATTTAACACGTGTGGCTGCTCAAGCTGTCAATATTACGCACCAGCTGCCCCTCTTTGCAAGCGAGATGGATGTGGCCGATACCGTGCGGTTTACGCCGGCGAAGGCGCCCTATCAGTGGCAGGACAAGGCTGTTCGCGAAATCCAATCGGCAAAACAGGATGGAATGGATCAGGCCTGGTTCATTCTGAATATGGCAAGTACGGGCTGTGGCAAGACCACTGCCAATGCCAAACTGATGCAGGCTTTGTCACCAGATGGCAAGGTCATGCGATATACGTTGGCACTGGGTTTGCGCTCGTTGACGCTCCAGACAGGCAGTGAATATCGGGAACGCATGCATCTGACGAAAGATGAATTGGCTGTAATCATCGGTTCCCAAGCTGTCGAATCGCTGCACCAGCAGGAGAAAGAGAATGACAATACAGAGTTGGAACAGAAAGGCTCGCCTTGTGATATCGGTGGCTCGGGAGAAGAAGAACTCCTGGAAGACATGCTTTCCTTCGAGGATAATTTCACGCACGATCAGTTGAAGTATCTGGACATTTACCTGGATGGGCGCAAGAATCCACAGGCGAAGAAAAATGGCGCTTTCCTGTTCAAGCCTGTACTGGTTGCGACAATCGACCAGATTATCCGTGCGACAGAGGTGACGCGCGGAGGGAAGGGACTATTGCCTTTCCTGCGGATGATGTCAGCGGATCTCGTCATTGATGAAGTGGATGATTTCTCACCGGAGGATTTGACAGCCGTCGCCCGTCTCGTCCACTTAGCGGGTATGCTCGGACGCAATGTGATTTTGTCTTCTGCGACGATTCCGCCGGACTTGGCACAGGGGATGTATCAGGCTTATCAGGATGGCCTGTGCTGTTATAATGTATTTTCAGACCAGGCGAAAACGATGACTGCTGTCTGGGTGGATGAGTTCCGTTCTGCATCCTCCGCCATACCGCTGCAACAGCCGAACCAGTATAAGCTGGCCCATAAGAACTTTATTGAGAAGCGCGTCAAGAAGCTGCGGACACAGGTCGTGAAGCGGAAAGCTGTCGTAATTCCTTGCCAGCCGCAGGCAACGAAAGAACTGTCCTGGCAGTCGTATGTTGAGGCTATGAAACAGGCTGTCCAGCAGCTTCATAGTAATCACCATGTCATTGATGAGAAAACGGGCAGGGAAGTGTCCTTTGGCCTCGTGCGACTTGCCAATATCAATCCCTGTGTCAATATGACACTTTCCCTGTTGTCGGCTGACTGGCCGGATGATACAGCGGTGTTCCTCATGTGCTATCACAGCCGCCAGGTCTTGCTGCTCCGTCATGAACAGGAAACGTATCTTGATCATGTTTTGTGCCGCAAGCAAGAGAAGGGAGGCCGAATCGCCTTCCAAGATACAGTCCTTCGTGCTCATTTGGATAAAATTCAAAAGCAGCGTTGTATTTTCTTGGTAATTGCCACTCCGGTAGAAGAAATTGGACGTGACCATGATTTTGATTGGGCCATTGTAGAACCTTCTTCTTATCGCTCGATTATTCAGCTGGCAGGGCGTGTACATCGTCATCGTCCATGTCTGCAGGATATATCTGCCCCGAATATTGGCGTCATGCAGTTTAATTGGAGGGGGATGACCAATCCCGGACAGAGAGTCGTCTTCTGTAGACCCGGTTTCGAAAAAACTCCGCATTATCTGTTGCAGAGCCATGACATCAAGGAGCTAGTTCCTATCGATAATTGGGCACATATCGATGCTATCCCTCGCGTGCAAATTCCAAGGCCGCTGCGTCCTCAGTCGCAATTGATTGACTTAGAGCACCAGAGATTAGCAGATTGGCGTAATCTCGATGATAAATCACCGGACAAAGTGGGCGGCTGGCAGCAGACTTGCTGGTGGATGACAGGCTTGCCACAGTATCTGTGTCCGTTCCGTGCAGGGGTTCCTGATAAAGACCTGTGCTATCGATACGATGCAGAGAAGGGGATGTTGGGCTTCTATAAAATAGATAAGGGTGAATATATACCCTACGGGGATATGTGCAATCTGAAATCATACCCTGAGGAGAAGCTGAATCCTTACAGAGAGCGGTTCTGGTTGCCACGCTCTTATATGGCGTCTCTTCAGGCGCAAGCTGCTAGAAAAATGCATTCCGATGAAGATGAAGGAAATGTTCTGCAGCGCATATCCGAGCGGTATGGCCAACTGACTCTTCCAGGCTATGAAGATGAATCAGCCAGGACATACTGGTATGATGACCAGCTGGGAGTGTTCCATACCTTATTGCATGAAAGAAAGGGATAGTCAGTCGAACCAGTTTCTGTTATAATGTAGCCAACAGTATCTGCCGTATAGGCAGCTTAGTAAATATTTAAATCCTGAGGAAACATAATCTGCCGTATAGGCAGCTCGTATGATTTTTCTTTAGGATTTTATTAGTAAATCCATATTAAAATCTTGAGGAATTAAAAAGATGTGGTATAATAAAAATAAAGGAGGGATAGATATGGGATCGATAGCAACTTACATCGCTGATAAAGCGGCGATAAAAAAACAAACCCCGGCTGAGTGGCTAGAGAGTAATTTGAAGAATATTGACCGATATTGGGTGAGTTCACATATCGGCCGGTACACACATCCGGATGCAGCAGTCCATTTGTATGATGATAGTAGCCCTACGGGTAAAGGATACTTGACAACTGCTGATGCGGCAGTGAAACAAGATATTTATGTAGACGGTGGTTCTGCATTTATGTCGATTGCGTCGTTCTTGGTTTCAAGGTTTTCACAGAAAGAAACTATAGCGGAACAGAGAGAGGACCTTGAGGCTAAAACAGCTTGGCAATATTTTCATGAGGATTCCCCCTTTATCCGTCGCGAGATAGAATCGTTAGGAATCGAATATGAACCATTGCGAGAGAAGGTATTGCATATTCAGACATCAAAGATTCCGGAGAGAAGTGATGCACGCCTAAAACAAGTGTATTTTCCGATACCTGACCGGGATGGAGAGTATCATCTACTCAGTATCTTGCCGCCGAGTATTCTGATGCTTGAACTTACGAATCGAATTAGAATGGAATTTCAAATACAGAGAAAGTGCCAGGATAAAAAATCAGAATATTATGGCGGGCCATATCAGACTTCTCCTGACCTGACTGTTGTGTGCTTTGGTGGCGCAAACGTCCAAAATGTAAGCGTGCGGAATTCTTCATTAGGGATGCAGGTTTTGTCATCATTGCCACCTTGCCTGACTGGTCGGAAAATAAAGATGCCTAAAAGAAACTTTTTTTCCGATTCGCTTTACTGGCGCAGGTTCAGTGATATGCTGTCTGATCTCGATACACTGTTCCGAGACCAGCGCCATAATCTTGAGATGCGGGAGCGCCGTGAAGATATTATCCTGGATTTTGTCGAGACTGTCCTGTACGAAGCGAATCGCCTGCAGAATCTTCCTGCTGGTTGGAGCAAGGATACAGAGCTGTCCGATGAGCAGGCGGTTTGGCTGGATGTAGCCTACGGGAGTCAGCGTCAGGTCGATACGGATTGGATTTGGCCGGTCTGCTTGGACTTTGCCCGTTGGCTCGTCAATGCTTACAAAAAATTCTGTCGTTATGAGAAGCTACAAGAGATTTCGCTTTCTGACGTGGAGATGCATGCCTTTGCATCGACGATGGAGGATGTCCTGAAGCAGGAGGTGAGAGAAGGATGAATAGAACGAAAAAGTATTTGTTGCTGCGGCATGTCAAAATCCACAATGCAAATGCATTCAGCAGTCCTCTCACGATTGGTTTTCCCGCCATGACGGCGTGGTTGGGGGCCATGCATGCGCTTGAAAGAAAGCTTCGGCAGCATGAAGCGCTGTCTGATATCCGTTTGACGAAATTGTCTGTATCCTGCCATGATTTTAATCTGCAGACCTATAAGGGGCCAGGCGACTATGTGAACTCGGTGATTATCACCGCGAATCCCTTGCGAAAAAAAGGTGCTTCCTTTGAGCGGCCTCCGTTTATCGAAGAAGCAAGAGTCCACTTGACGATATCGCTTCTTATTGAAATAGATGGACTATTGCCAGACAGTTTTTCGATTTTTATTGAGAAGACGACAGAGGCTTTGATGGGAATGAAGATTGCAGGTGGAGATATCCTTGATTTTTTGCCAATACAGGACCCTATGGAATCAACTTCGACACGAAATTCCAGACTCCTCTTGGTGGATGAAGAAAATGAGAAAGATGTGCGCCGTACGGTTCGCAGCCTCATGCCAGGATATGTCTTGGTAGAGCGTCGTCAGTTACTGAAACGGAAGCAGGAAGAACTCAATCAACAGGATATCCTGCAGGTGATGCTGGACTTGCTTGCTTTGCACTATGAATATGATGACGAGCAGGACTCCTGGTCTTTGCAGCCACGCAAGGAAAAAGGCTGGCTGGTACCAATCGTCACGGGATTCAAAGGGCTGACACCACTCGGACACATTGCGAATCAGCGCGATGCGAGCACATTGCATCGCTTTGCAGAACCTGTGCTGACACTCGGCGAGTTCAAGATGGCCCATCGGTTTGATTGTATTGATGACATGATGTGGCATTATCATTATGATAAGGATAAAGATTTATATGTCTGTGTGAATGAATCAAATGAAGGAGCATTCCTGTAATTAGGAAATAGCGCCTTTGTGAAA